>JARFPV010000705.1 GCA_029288115.1 Akkermansiaceae bacterium
GGTCAGTAGCGCAATCGATGCCACCCCCCCGTGGCGCGCTGTTTCGATGTCGTGCTGCATGTCTCCAAGAAACACGGTGCAAGTCGGGTCAAGCTGATGCGTTTCGATCATGTGGTGGATTTGATCCCGCTTGTCGAGCACACCAGCATACGCAGCCTCAAAAAAATGATCCACGTCTAGTTCCTGCGAATGGCGGTGAAACGATGGGGCATCCATCGAGCTAAGAATAAACATGCGCTTATCAGACGCTGCAAGGTGCTGCAAAAAATCCACAGCATGCGGCAATAACGGTGTGGTCACACCTGATGCCTCTGAAGCAGCAAATCCTACTCTAAAATGATCTTCCAGCTCATCCAAAGGGACATTGGGAATCACTTCCTCATAAAACCCAGCGTAAGGCAGTCGAAATTGACTGCGGAATTCTTCCCGACTCAGGCCGGGCAATCCATACTGGTTCATCACGTGATTGGTCGCATCCAACACCATCGTCAGATCGTCCACTAAAGTACCGGACCAATCGAAGATCCAGTTCTCATAGCGATGAATATTTTCCCGAATCATGGCGTATTAACCGATTTTGAAAATCACCTGCTTAATACTGTCGGTGCCGAGTTCACGCCGGAGGTTTTCGAGAAGTTTGCCACTCATTTGCTGCAGGTGGAACTTCATCGTCGGTTGTAGCACCCTCAGGATCAGGATGCCGTCGCGTATTGACTCCGGCACTGTGTGACGCGCGACAAATTCTCCAGCGACGCGATCCCAGACTTCCTTCAACCGCTCCTCCTCAATCCCCTCGGACAGACCGATGACCTTGAGCAGGTCAGTCAAAAATTCATCCGGTTTGTGGATGTTGCGCGCGGAGCTCGGGGGATCGATACCGCCACGCCACTCCGTGAGTATTTTCGCCCGCGCACGGGCATCTCCTTTTGGTTTCGGTTGATGGCGTCTATTTGCCATCGTCGCCAATAGCCTCAACTGGGCAACCTTCCATGGCCTCGACGCATTGCTCGCGCTCCTCGTCATTTTCGGGTTGCTTAAAGACGTAGGAATACCCCTCGTCCTCTTCACGGGTGAAATTGTTAGGTGCAGTCTCGCGACACAGGTCACAGTCGATGCACTGACTGTCCACATAGAACTCGCCTTTTACGTTCTCCGGATTGATATCTTCTTTGTCGGCCATGTTGTTAAATAGATGTTAATCTGTCGCGGGTTCCTTCGCCCAAGAATCGTCCTGAAGCAAGTCATAAATGACGGCAAACTCCGTCTGAGAGTTGGATTTCTGCTGGTCAAACGGCCTCTCAGCAGTTAATCCGACCTTTCAAAGACCCCGATTCACCCTTTAGCATTCAGGTCAACAACCATGGACAAGAAAGACAAACAGACAACTCGCACGACCCGAGATATTTCTACCCAGATCGAGGAGGAGAACCTCTGGGACCTGGATGACGACTGGGACGACGAGGAAGTATCTCCTGATGAGGCGGTTCAGGAGACTTCAGCCGTCGAAAAGCAGGAACCCCAGAACGTGACCGAGACCGAGGAAGTTCAGGCGACCGAGGACGACCCAACTGAGGAAATCACAGACGAAACTGACGAATTTGATACTGATGAATTTGCCAGTGACGAACCCGAGGAATTACCTGCAGAAGAACCCGAGGAACTACCGGTTCAGGAACCGGAGGTTGAGGAGGATCCACCAGAGTCCAAGAAGGATGAGCCGGAAGAGCAGTCAACCATTTCACTCAAGGAGACCGCGGAAGAAGCTCCAGTTGAAAAAGCAGCCACTGAGGAGGCTCCGGAGGTTTCGAAAGATGAAACCTCTGATCTCCCTGATACAAGCGTGGGGGGCATTACTGCGCCTGCCACGGTTGCGTTGAAAAAACTTTCGCTCAACAAAACAGAAAAAATCGCCCTCGCCGCTGTGGCGGCCGTCATGATCGGGCTTCTGGTGTGGGGCTGCATTTGGCTCAGCGGAAAGAACAAGATCGCCAATACAAGAGAAACGGTTGATCTCCCTGTCGCTGGAAAACACGCCACCGTCTCAGGCCTGTCCACTTTCTGGATTACCCCAAAAAGCGGCCCGGGCGTCAATCTGAACGCAGTAGTCGTGCCATCCGTAACCATTACTTTGGACGAGGAGGCAAGCGGCAGTGGTGCCCTGCGACTCTATTTCCAGAATGCAGACAAAAACAGCATCGGCGACCCTATCACGCTTTCATTTGAAAGCGGGAAGTTTCCCAATGATTCGAACACCATTGAGGTGTCCGCATCAGATGGCTTCCATCAAGAAGGTCAATTCCATGCCTACCAGGTGGATGATGCAACACCCTGGAGAGTCCTTATCTTAGAGGCACCAAGCGTAGATAGCGCTGGCTCGGAGTTCGAGAATCTCGTCAACGCACCCGTTGAGGCCAAACGCAAGTAAACGCTCACTCCACAGATTCAATTACTGGCCAGCCAGCAGGCTCTGTGCCATCGCGCGCACCTGCTCCCCTCCTCCGCCTAACATGCGCACGAGCTCGTCTGTGCGATGCTCACCATCGACGGCGACAAGCCGCGAGCAGGTTCTGCCGTCCTCAACGTCCTTGCTCACGACAAAATGATGTGCCGCAAGTGCCGCTACCTGCGGGAAATGCGTGATGGCGACGACCTGATGGCGGTCGCCTAGCCGCGCCATCTTCTCACCCACCGCACGGGCGATCTCGCCACCCACATTGGCATCGATTTCATCGAACACCATCAGCGGGGTAGCATCTTGTTCAGCGAGGGCACTTTTTACCGAGAGCATGACTCGTGAAATTTCCCCACTGGAGGCGATCTGCCGCAGTGGCTTCATTGGCTCGCCCGGATTCGGTCCGAATTCAAACTCGACGTCCTCCAGCCCGCTTGCCTCGGGTTTTTCATGTGCAGTTAGCCGAACCTCGAATGCTGCCTGCTTAAAACCAAGCTCTTTCAGATGCCGCGCGATGTCCTTGGCGAGGCGTGGTGCGGATTTCCTTCGTAAGTCGCTAAGGACATCACCTGAGGCATCGACCTTTTCCCTTGATGCGTCGATCGCGTCCTGAAATGCCTGCAACTGTTCAGCGCGATTCTCCACAGAGCCAAGCCGCTGGGCAACTTGCTCCCGATGAGTGAGCACATCCTCTAGTGATGGACCGTATTTCCTTTTCAGGTTCTCCAGAGTATTGATGCGCTCTTCCAAGCGTGCAAGTTCAGCCGGATCCGTATTGAGACCATCCAGGTAATCAGACAAGGCAGATTCCATCTCCTGAAGTTCCAGCACGGTGCGATCCAGACCGTCCAGCGTCTCACGCAAGACGGGGTCTAGTTTCTCGAGGTCGCGGGATGTCCGCTGTAGATGACCAAGCCGATCCATCAGTGCATCATCGCCGGAAAGCATGCCGAGGGCTGCACCTACAGACTCAACCAGTCGTGAGCTGTTCGCGGCACGTTGGTAATCGGATTCCAGACCCGCTGCTTCGCCTGGGTTTACTTGCGCCGCATCGATTTCATCAAGCTGGTGCCGGAGCAGCTCCAATTCATGCTCCCCTGCAACACCTGATTTCTGGAACACCTCAAGCGCTTCTACCTTTTCCCGCCAAGTCCTCCATGCCATGCGGTAGTCAAGCCCTGCCTCTGAGGCATCGGCGTAGGCATCGAGCATTGCTAGCTGTCGGTCTGTCGAAAGCAACCCCTGATGATCGTGCGGGCCATGGAGATCAACAAGGTGACTACCCAGACTTTTTAAAACACCCAGAGTCGCGGATGAGTTGTTGATAAATTGTTTGTTAGACGATTGCCCGATGACACGCTTGACGATGAGTTGACCATCGTCGCAAGGGTCGAGTCCGCTCTCCTCCAGCACGGCATTGACCGCCGGGGCATTGGGAAGATCAAACACAGCCTCCACGGTGCAGGCCGATTCACCAGTACGGATCATCGACTTGTCAGCACGTTCCCCGAGCACCAGTTTGAGGGCACCAACAATGACCGATTTACCAGCGCCGGTTTCCCCTGTAACACCGACTAGGCCCGAGCCTAGCTGCCACTCGAGCGAATCTACGAGTGCGAGATTTTTAATTTTGAGCAGGCTGAGCATCTTACTTGGCAATATCCTTGGCTTGGCGCACCGCATTATGTCAAGGTCACACCAAGTTGAAACCTGAATTTTCCCTCACTTTCCTCGGCACGAGCACCTCGACTGGCGTTCCGGTGATCAGCTGTGACTGTGAGGTGTGCACATCCGGTGACCCTCTACTGATCCGCACCCGATCATCTGTGCATGTCCAGACACCGGAATTCTCAGTGCTTGTCGACAGCGGCCCGGATTTGCGCGAGCAGGCATTACGGGAAAACCTCACCAAGGTGGACGCCGTACTCTACACCCACGCTCATCTCGATCACATCACCGGGTTTGATGAGCTACGTGCCTTTTGCTGGCGACGCGACAGCCCTCTCCCGTTGTATGGCTCCGAAGAATGTCTTGAAGAAATCAAGCGCATGTTCAGTTGGGCATTCCTGCCCACCAATACATACAAGGGCTACGTCAAACCTGACCCACAGGTCACGAATGGCCCATTCCAGCTAGGAAAACTAACCGTGACTCCGATACCAGTGATTCACGGATCAGTGCCAACGCAAGGGTATCGATTCGATTACCCGGGGACACCTGGCATCGCCTACCTACCTGATGTAAAAACGATCCCCGAAGCGAGCTGGAAAATGATAGCGGACATCCCCATACTCATCATCGACACCCTGCACCGGCGGGAGCATCCCACACACATGAATTTCACTGAGGCTCTAGCAACCTCCTCGAAACTTGGTGCTAAAAAAACCTACCTCACCCACTTGTCACACGAGCTCGACCCTAGAGAGGCAGCTTCCGAACTACCTACAAACACATCTTTCGCTCACGATGGATTAAAACTCACATTCCCTGTGGACGCATGAACCTGAGACGCTAGCCTGACTTTGACCAATATGAAACATCCTGCCATCTTCACACTGCTTGCCCTGATTCTCCAAAGCATCCTACTAGCCGGCCCCATTGATCCCAAAAAGGTGGCTATCGTTTACAATACCCGTGTAGCGGCGTCGAAGGATCTTGCGGAGTATTACGCTACTGCGCGTAATATCCCCAAGGAGAATCTGGTCGGCCTGGATGTTATCGATAAAGATCAGATCAGCCGTAAGGATTACAATACTCAGATTCAAGAACCCCTACGGAAAATATTCACCAGCCGAAATTGGTGGACGATGGCTCGCAATGCGCAAGGAGTTGAGCTCCCCTCAGCAGCCAAAATCACGACGCTGGTCTGCATGAGGGGAATCCCGTTCAAAATCCAGCGCGGACCAATCACAGAAAAGAACGCCCCAAAACTAGCGGCACATTTCGCCAAAGCCAATGAAGCGTCCGTGGACTCCGAGCTTGCATTGTTAGGTGTGCACGGAATTTCAACTGTAGGACCTCAATCCAATCCCTACTTCAAAAAGGATGTCGCATTTTCCAAAGCCGGCATCAGCTATATGTTCATGGTTGGTCGTATCGATGGTCCGGACTATAGCACCTGCAAACGCTTAATCGATGACGCCATTGCCACTGAGAAGCGCGGGCTTTGGGGAATGTGCTATCTCGACAAAGCACTGAAGGGCGGAGGCTACACCATCGGAGAAAAGTGGTTGGAAACCATTTTTACAACCAATCTCAAGGCGGGCATTCCAACGGTGATTGACCGCAACAAGCAGACATTCACTTCGCATTACCCGATGAATGACGCTGCGATTTACTACGGATGGTACACGCGGAACAGGAACGGCCCCCTGCTCAATCCCACATTCAAATTCCGTCGCGGCGCCGTTGCCGTTCACCTCCACTCCTACAGCGCCAGCCAACTGCGCAACCCGACTAAAGAATGGACCGGCCCCATTCTCGCCAAGGGCGCTGCCGCCACGGTCGGCAATGTTTACGAGCCCTACCTCCAGCTCACACATCACTTTGATATCCTGCATGACCGACTCTTGAAGGGTTATACCCTGGTGGAAGCTGCGTATATGTCAGTTAACGCACTCTCGTGGCAGAATGTTGTCATCGGTGATCCACTTTACCGTCCGTTTCTTCATTTTAAAGGCAGCGGTGAAAAACATCATGAGGACAAGACCTACCGTGCCATCCGCATTGCCCATGAGCAGTGGGGTGATGACCCAGAGACCATGGTAAAAAAACTCCGCACCGCAGCCGCCGACACATCAAACCCCAAACTCTATGAGTTTCTTGGCCTCTGGCACTGGGCACAGAAAAAACAACGCATCGCCATCGCATTTTTCCAGACCGCCGTAAAAAAACACCTGCGGGAAACCGATCAACTGCGTCAATGGCTCTACGTGGCAGACATCTACCGACAAGCAGGCGATAAGCTGCTCGCCATCGAGACGCTACAGAAAGCACACGATGCCCACGGAAAAATCCCCGAAATCAAGTCGGCCACCGCATTGCTCAATATCCTCAGCCCGCCACCACCGCCACCAGCAGCCGAGGCAAAAAAGAATAGCGACGCAAAAAAACTGCCAAAGAAAAAGTAATACGCAATTAGCCCTCTTCGTTGAACGGCAAGATCCGTCCCGACTCGGCGCTCTCGGACAGCCATCCTAACAGCTTGTCCACATCTGCACTATCGCCGCGGATACTTTCAAGCGCTGCCCAGTCGACATGCGGCCTCGACTTCACAGTCGAAACACGGGTGACATCAAGTTTTTCCATCAACGCCTCCGTCTCACGAGGATGCGCATTGATGATATTGGCAGGCCGGGGAAGCTCGTCGAGAATTTCAGCTGTCAGGCCAAAGGTGGTCACACCAATACCAAATGTGACGCTGAGTTTACGGATCGACTCCGCAAGCGCCTCGTCCTCGATGGGTGCCGCATAGATCAGCTCACCACCCTGCGCCCATACTGAGGCACTCAAGGCTTGGAAAAAGTCCTCACGGAAGCTGTGGTGGGCCGGAAGGATGCGGAGACGTGCCGCATGCAAACGAAACGGCGGCAGGCCAAGCTGGCTCTTAAGCTTGAGCATGGTACGGTCACCCTCGTCGCCATCGCCACTCTCCCAATCGACCAACAGCATTTCGGGGAACTTCCAGAGGTTGCCTACCGGTGCGTCAGCTCCGAATGGCTCACGGAACGCGAATGGGAACCTACCGTTGACATCGCACCACTTATTGACGATTGCGCGGAACTTGCGGATGCGCATCAATGCGTGATCCACTTCATCCTGATCACCCGACATGTCATCTAACCGACCCTGATACTGGGAAAAAATTTCCTGGGCTGATGACAGCGCGGGTACAGGTGCGGTGCGACGGTAATACCCCTGACCCTTTTCCACCTTCGCAATCGGCGAGGTGGGATCACAGGACATGATCGAGAAGTGATAACGCAGTGAGGCGTCCGAGTAGTTCCCCTCCAGCCTCATACGCAAGAGGCGGATCAATTCCGTTCCCTTGATGGCTTCCTTCGGGTTGGCGGGTAGATAGTCAGGTAGGACGTCGTTGAGTTGCTTGCGTAAGCTCATTTTTTTGCGTTGGGGGGGAAATACTTCTGAGAAGTGATTTGTCGGAATTTTTAAGAAACCAAAAATCTGCACTCATCAAATCGCCTTGGAGGCTTTGGCTCAAGCATCATTTTAGAATTTGGGGTCAAATTTGTCATTTTGTGAATAAGTCTTTTGTTCTTGCCGTCTATCTGAGCATGAAGTGTTATTTTTCCAGCATGAAACGACTATCCCTTGCCGCCATTTCCGCAGCCCTCCTTGTGGGCATGTCAGACCCCGCCCAGGCTGATGCCGCCGCCGAGCGTATCCTTGCTGGCGTGCGTCACGGAGCCGCACTGCAAAAAGGCAAGTTAACTGGCCACTTAAGAAAAGACGGCAGGCGCACACCCCTCACATTGACCATGAACGGGCAGGTCATCTCATTCCAGTTTTTCACCAACAACAAATGGGGCGGCTTCCAGATGCAACTCAGAGAAGGCAATGCCAAACTCTTCAACCTCGTGCAGGGCAAAGCCAAACCATTTCCAGCAAGCCAGATTGGACAAGCCGTTCTTGGCAGCGATGTCACTTACGAGGACCTATCACTGCGTTTTCTCTACTGGAAGGATGCAAAAATCGAGGGCGCAGACATTATCAAAACCCAGAAATGCCACAAAATAAGGCTCAACAATCCCGGCAAAGATGGTCGTTACAAAACAGTCTACATCTGGGTGCATCAGAAATTCGGAGCCCTAATGCAGGTCGCCGGATACGATGCAGCGGGAAATTTGCTCAAGAAATTCCATGTCACCGACCTGATGGAAGTCGACAAGGTGCAAACGCTCAAGAAGATGAACGTGAACACCTACAAAACCGGGACCAACAAGGTGATAGGCGTCACTTATCTTGAGTTCACCAAACCCAAGAGGAAAGGGCTCTAGTTCACTGTTTACCCCGTAAGGGTTACCGGTCACTTCACACCGCTCACTGCCTTGTACTCTTCGTGAGTGTGCGAGAGTATCTCATGAATCCGTTCCTTCTCACGGCTGCTTAACTGCGGCATACCCGGATAGCTGGCCTTATCGGTCACTATCTTATGAAGCCTCGTCAAAACTTCTTTTCTGATCACATCAGGAAGTTGGTCGAATGCCTTGCAATGGATCATATAGCTACAGCGGTATTTGAAGATGCGTTTCTGCAAGCGCATATCACGTAGCGAGCGTTCATCGTGACTCGCTCCAGCACTCATGAAATCCTCTACAAATTTATCCGAGCCCTCGATCCCGTCGGTGGGAAGTTCGATGGAATTCGCAAATAACAATGTCTTGAGGATCTTGTCCGCATGCTCTCCCACAATCGTGCGCACCGATTGCCAGTTGAGATCAAATTGCCCACTGTTAATCGCCTTCATCAGATGTGTCCTGCGCAGGTAGGACATCTTTGAGGAGGACAGTGTGTTGTGCACTTGAATCTGATGCTCCATGAGCATCAGTGCGAGAATATCACTAGTATCGGTGAGATGTTTATCGGTATCAAAGTACTGATCGAGGTCGGTAACATTCTGACCATGTTTTTTCTGATAGGAAAGACGGTCAGTCTCTGAACGCATCACAAACTTGTTCCCCATATGAAGGCTTTCTCCGTGCGTGCCCGTAACATACCATCCACCCCATCGCTCGGACATCGGGCTGGCGGGTGTGGTCAGATACGACCCCCAAGGAAGAACTGTCTCGCCGGTATTTTCCGTGAAGACCGATCTCACCAACAGACCCGGAACATCCATCGTGTTGTGATTGGCGTGACAAGTCATGCACTCCAGGTCACGGACAAATTTCCGGTCCTTGGGTTTTTTGTGGGGATCCAAACTGTAGAACATCATCCCGGCAGGATCATCACACGCGATTATCTCAATCAATCCACCTGGAACATGACCGACGTAATAATCCTTGTTAAAATAAATCGCACGTGGGTTTACAGGAGTAATCATATCCCGTTGCAGACTCGTCTTCGAAAAAACAATCACCTGCGAAGAAACCGGGATTTTTAACTCATCCAAAAGTGCCTTGAGAATATCACTGGCCCCA
This sequence comes from Akkermansiaceae bacterium, assembly GCA_029288115.1. Lineage (GTDB taxonomy): Bacteria > Verrucomicrobiota > Verrucomicrobiia > Verrucomicrobiales > Akkermansiaceae > Oceaniferula. The sequence continues at coordinate 9,613 of JARFPV010000705.1, forward strand.
CTGTCTGGAAATGTGAACCTCTGCTCATCCATCGCCGCCTGCAGCCGGGTGATTGTGTTGTTATCCTTCGTTTTTGAATAACTCACCGGCGGCAGGTCATAGTCAGGTGTAGTCTGCCCCGTCACAGAGACAGACACCCCCAGGAATGCAGTAATCGCCAGCAGACTGGCAGGTAATGTGATCATTTTCATCGTCGTTGCACCTAATACGGGTATATAACCACAATATTTCGTCAATTAAAGAATAATTTTTCTTCATAAATCACCACTCTTGTAGCCCCTCCTCATGAAATGATGATTTTTTGAGCAATCTGGCATTGTCAGGCACTATCTTCTCGCTATATTCACGCCCGATTTCAAGGGGGCTGTAGCTCAGTTGGTTAGAGCAGAGGACTCATAATCCTTTGGTCCGGGGTTCGAGTCCCCGCGGCCCTACTTTTTTCTCAATACTGGGAAAACACAATACTAGAGCCTAGAGCATTTTGCTTAACGCTTTGGAATGCGGTTGAGCGTATACCATGCATTCGGATACTCAAGACTTTGGCCCGATTCGGATCGCAATCCCATGGATCGGAGCTCAAAAACATAATATTGCCTCAAGCCAGCCACCTTAAAACGAGCAGACAAGCCGTCTTCTGAGAGGCAAATCTCACTCACCTTATGTGGGGAAGTATTGATTTCGCTACCTCCATATTTTGATGAATACTGGTAAGTGAAGCTGCTCATTTGCAATGAAGTGGAGGTGAGTGAATCAGGTTTGATCGGTTTGGTGAAGGTCAGCTCAAAGCCATCGGGTTTGGCTCGCATTTCTTTGATCGCGAAGGGAACTCGCTGATTAAAACGAATACGCTCCAGGCCGTAGCTACGGTTACCTAACGATGACCAACCACGGTTACTCATGCCAACGAACAAAGAACCGTCAGGAGCGAACTGCAGACGCAATACAGCGGCAGGAACACCACTCAAGAATGGAAAACACGCACCCTGATATTCGCCGTC
>JARFPV010000029.1 GCA_029288115.1 Akkermansiaceae bacterium
TCCCCGAGCCATCCACCACCGCCCTGCTCGGCCTCGGTGGGCTTGCTCTGATCCTCCGTCGCCGCAAGTAGGCGGCATCGGAAAACAATCACCGACTCTACTTCCTCATTTTTTTCTTTCCTGGCAGCGGGTAGATCTTCGTACGGCGGGCTTGTTTCTCCCATTGCTCAGCTAGCTCGGCAGCGAGTTTGGGTTCTTTTTCCGCGAGGTTCTTCTGTTCGCTGCGATCGTTCTTGATGTTGTAGAGTTCCCAGGGTTTGCGGTGGCCCAGCCTAACAAGCTTCCAGTCGCCCTTGCGGATGGCTGCCTTGCCGTAGTGTTCGAAGAGCAGCATGCGGTCGGGATTTTCGTCCTTGGAAAAGCTTGGTGCCAGACTGAGGCCTTCCATCGGCTGGATTTTGTTGCCTTTGTATTCTTTCGGGTAAGTCGCTCCAGAAAGCTCGACGCAAGTTGCCATGATATCGATCAGGTGACCGGGTCGGTGGCGCAGTTCGTTTTTAGCGGTGATCCCCTTCGGCCAGTGCGCGATCAGCGGTGTGGATATGCCACCTTCGTGGTTGCGTGACTTGTACTCACGGAATGGTGTGTTAGAAACGGTCGCCCAGTTGCGTCCGTAGGCGATGTAGGTGGCTGATGGTCCGGGCATGACATCAGGGCCTGTCAGCACGGGTTTCCCTGCGCGCGTGTGGATCGGCACCATCTGGGTTTGTAGTTCATCTTTTCCATATGGTTCACGGGGTTTAGCTGCGTCCTTGCGCGGGCTTCTCCCCCGCCCTTCGGCACAACCTCCATTGTCCTGGAAGTAGAGGATGAGGGTGTTGTCGAGCTGGCCGTTCTTTTCCAGTGACTTCACGATCCGCCCGATGCCTTGGTCCATGCTATCGACCATGGCGGCGTAAACCTCCATGCAGCGCAGTTCCCATGCGCGGTTCTTCTCAGGAAAATCCGCCCATGACTGCGGCAGCGGGGTCATCGGCCAGTCGTTGATCACACCGAGCTTTTTCATCTTCTCGTAGCGCGCCTTCTGGATCGCCTCGTATCCGGCGTCGTATTTCCCGTTGTATTTCTCAATATCCTTGGGCAGCGCATGCATCGGCCAGTGCGCGGCGGTGTAGGAAACATACATGAAAAACGGTGCCGCCTTGTCGTGCTCGTTGATGTACTTCACCGCATTGTCGCTAATGGCATCGGTGTAGTAGTATGTCTCAGGCTGGTATTCCGGATCGTTGTCCGGGGTGATCGCTTTCTCATCACGTGTGAGTGTCCATGGGTCAAACAGACTACCCGCACCGATAATGGTGCCGTAGAAGCGGTCGAAGCCACGTTGACGCGGCCAGTTCGACTTATCGCCGTCGGGTTTGAGCTGCTTGGTGACATGCCATTTTCCCGACATGTAGGTTTTGTAACCTGCAGTCTTGAGACACTCCGCGAGAGTGACCGCATTGCGGCTCAGGTCGCCACGGTATCCCGGCTGGTGGCCGTCACTGGTCATCTGTCCAACTCCAGCCTGATGCGCGTAGAGACCTGATAGAAGCGACGCCCGTGTAGGACAGCAACGTGCTGTGTTGTAAAATTGTGTGTATCGCAGCCCGTTGGCGGCGAGATTATCTAGCGTGGGTGTTTCGATCTCACTGCCGTAGCAACCAATATCAGAATACCCCATGTCATCGGACATGATCACGATGATGTTAGGTCGGGGTGCAGGAGCTGCCATGGCAACGGCGCCGAGAGCTACCAGAATCATCGAAGTGATTCCGGCGGGTTTAATCTTCTGAAATTTTCTTATCATGTTGTTTGTAGAATGCTAGATGTAGAGAGAACGAAGGCAACGCCTGCCTTTCTTACAAGTAATCATGATCGCAATCAATATCTTACGTCTGGCGAGTGTCGCATTTTTTGCCACTACCATCACACCTGTCGCCTCAGCCGCTCGTCCTGCGGCAGAAAAACCGAACATCATTCTCATCATGGCGGACGATGTCAGCTGGGAAGCATTCGGATGCTATGGTGCGGAGGATTACAAGACACCGAATCTTGACCGACTCGCTGCTGACGGGCTTCGGTTCACCCACTGTTATTCCACCCCGATCTGCACACCGAGCCGGGTGAAGATCATGACCGGGCAATATAACTTCCGCAATTACACCCACTTCGGTTACCTCAACCCAAAGGACAAAACCTTTGGCCACATGCTCAAGGCAGCGGGATACAAAACAGCCATTACGGGTAAGTGGCAGCTGAATGGTCTCTACAACAAACTCCCCGGGCACGACGACCCGACACGGCCGCAAAAGGCAGGGTTCGACGAGTCGTTGCTCTGGCAGGTGACCATCGGCAAAAGCATCAAAAAAGGTGGCGGTGAACGGTTCTGGAGTCCTCCGCTAGAAAAAAATGGCAAGATGATCACCGCCGAAGAGAACCACGGCAAGTATGGCCCGGACCTGATGTGCGATTTCCTCTGCGACTTCATGGAACGCAACAAGGACAAGCCGTTCTTTGCCTACTACCCGATGGTTTTGGTTCACGACCCCTTTGTCCCGACGCCCGATACCATCGGTGACGCACCACGCACCCAGGCAGCTAACAAGGGCAATCGAAATGATCCCGCCGACCAGAAAAAACACTTCGTCGCGATGGTCGAGTACATGGACAAACTGGTCGGTCGGCTTGAAAAGAAAGTCAAAGACCTCGGACTGGAAAAGAATACGATTATCATCTTCACTGCCGACAATGGCACCAACATCCGCATCACCTCACGCTGGAATGATCAGGAAATCGTCGGCGGCAAAGGCGGCATGACCGACATGGGAACGCACGTTCCGCTGATCGTTTCCTGGCCGGGAACTGCACCCAAGGGAAAGGTCTACAACGACCTGATCGACTTCACCGATTTCTACACCACCTTTGCCGAAGCCGCGGGTGTGAAGATGGGTGATGACGACCCCATCGACGGTCGTAGTTTCCTGCCTCGCCTCCGGGGTGAAAAGGGAACCCCACGCGACTGGGTGCTCTGCCACTACCAACCGTATTGGAACAAGACACCCGGCCAGTTCGCCCGCACCCAGCAGTTCAAACTCTACCGCGACGGACGCTTCTATGAAGTCCCCAATGACCTCAAGGAGATGCATGATCTAACCAAGACGGGCACGGGTAAGGATGTGCGACAGCAGCTAGAAACCTTCCTCAAGCAATGCCCACCAGCTCCCACAGAAAAAGCAGGCAGCCGGGTCAAAGACCGCCCGACTTTTCCGAAGTGGAAAGATTTGGTAAAGTGAATGCAGGACAAGTTTGAAAAACCACAAATGATACCGCAGATCGATCAAGGTCTCTTTATAGGAAGTGGAAAAAGGACCTTGTGCTTTTTGATATTCCCGATGCGAGTGCCATCGTTGAAGATGTTAATTTCCCGGCGTGTGGGGCGAAGCACGACGGTTGAGGCTGTAAGTATTCGCCACTTCTTGTGACCTGGGTGATAGAACTCATACATCACAGGTGTGTTAGTGGGCTTTGTTAGATTTGGTGCCTGATAGATATTCACTTTTTGGGGAGCAATCTTCACTTCCTCCCTGCCAAATTTAACACGAATATGGGTGTTACTCAGATTGATGAACATGCGGTCCCCTCCTTTGAAGGACGCCAGGTTTTGAACCATGGCAGCAAAGACAAGGTCACCCTTCGGTTTGGGCAGAGGCATCAAGACAATCAAGGCTTTGCTCACACTTTCAGGGATTTTTGCTTCGGCTAAAACGAGATACTTTATTTTTGTCTCGTCTTCTGGATCGGGAACTTGACGCACTAGGCGGATGATTCCGTCCTCAGGAATTTTCACAGGATCACTGGTCATGAATCTGGGAAGTTCCAGTTTAACGATATTCTTACCACACATCACCATTACCGGATTTTCTAGTCCATCAAGAATGGACGTACAGGCAAACCAGGCGGATCGAGCAGGCTTGCGAGGTTTATCGTCATCACCAGGAACAGACTGGGCAGCCACCGGAAGAATGACCGCGAAGCAAAGACAGATGGAGCAAAACTTTTTTCTCATAATTATGACGGAGAGGATATGAGTTAGATAGCCTAAATCTCAGTACCACTCAACCAGCGAAAGCTCATGATCTT
>JARFPV010000050.1 GCA_029288115.1 Akkermansiaceae bacterium
GTATAGCTGAGTGACGTATCAATGCGCTGATGGCCGCCGTTGTCTGCGGAGTCGCTGTCTAACACGATCTGATAATCACCTTTTTCAGGAACCGGAATCGGGTAATCGGGAAATGATTTCTCAGGATGGAAGTTAAAGACAAAAACAAGCCCGGCACGTTTGATGGCAATGACTTTGTCGTCGTTATGCACCCAGAGCTGGTCGGCAAAGCCTGATCCTAACAGTTTGTGCTCGCGTGTGAGGTGAATCATTTCCTGATCGAAATGATTGAGGTCTTGATAACGTAACTCGGGGTTGTCGACCAGCGACCACTGTCGCCGACAGTGATGGTAGGACCAGTCGTTGCCCTCGCGGGGGAAATCGAGCCACTCCGGGTGGCCGAATTCATTACCCATGAAATTCAGCCAACCTTCGCCGCCGCAAACGAGAGTGAACAATCGGATCATCTTGTGCAGGGCAATACCGCGATCGATGGTGCCGTGCTCGCTGTCCTTGCCCATGTGCCAGTACATTTCCTGGTCCATCAGGCGGAACGCAATGGTTTTGTCTCCCACCAGTGCCTGGTCGTGGCTTTCCGCGTAGGCGATGTTCGCTTCACCGTAGCGGCGGTTGGTCATCACGTGCCACATTTCCTCCGGATTCCAGTCCTCGTCCTTCTTGTGCTTGAGCAGCTTGATCCAGTAATCCGGAATACCCATCGCGAGACGGTGGGTGAACCCGGTGCCTCCTTCGGACGTTGGTCGGCAAAGTCCGGTCATGCCGGACATGTCCTCGGCGACGATCAGGGCGCCTGGGCGCAGTTCGTTGGTCAGTGTGGTCGCCATGCCAAGATAGAGGATGGCGTCCTCGTCCGGGCCATCCATGAAATACTTGTCCATATGGTCGAAGCTGATGTTGCCATGGTGGTGGTAAAGCATCGAGGTGACGCCATCGAAGCGGAAGCCGTCGAACTTGAATTCCTCGAGCCAGTAGCGCACGTTGGAGAGTAGGAATCGGCGCACTTCCTCCTTGCCGTAATCGAAGCACTTCGAGTCCCACTGCGGGTGGTTGCCTCTTTCGCCGCCATGAAAGTAATGGTGGTCGGTGCCATCGAACTCATTGAGCCCTTCGGCGATGTTTTTTACCGCGTGCGAATGAACGATATCAATCAGCATGGCAATACCCATGCCGTGAGCGGTATCGATGAGGTATTTAAGGTCTTCCGGCGTACCGAAGCGAGAGCAGGAGGCGAAAAATGACGACACATGGTAGCCAAACGAGCCATAATACGGGTGCTCCTGAATCGCCATGAGCTGCACCGTGTTGTAACCGAGCTTGGCAATGCGCGGCAGCACATCATCGGCAAACTCACGGTAGGTGTGCAGTCGGCCCTCCTCGCCGGACATGCCGACGTGGCCTTCATAAATTAGTGGTGAGTCAATGGTTGAGGGGTCGAAATCGTGTTTCCAAACATACGGTTCGTCCGACTGCCAGATTTGCCCTGAGTAGTCATGTGTCTGTTCGTCCTGGACCGCGCGGTGAATCGTTGCCGGGATGCGGTCGCGTACTGAGTCATCGGCTCCTACGATGTGGAGCTTCACCAGATCACCATGCTTAAGAGCATCGCCGGGAATGGTGGCACGCCATGTGCCGTCGTCTTCACGAGCGAGAGGATACTGACCTCGATCCCAGTTGTTAAACTCACCTGCGAGTGCAACGTATTTCGCACCCGGCGCCCACTCGCGGACTTTCCAGGTGTCGTCTGATGGATCGTAGTGAATCCCGTGATCAAGATGTGTGGATGCGTAGTCCTTGAGCGATCCAGCGGATGCCTTTGCCTCACGCAAGTGATCCTGCAGCCGGATCATCCGCCACGAGATGTGGTCGGAGTATGGCTCAAGCCACGGGTCGTCCTTGACCAGCTTCGGGATGTCATCGCTCATACCCGCAGGCTAACCAAGGATTATCTCGAAGACACGGAAAATCGAGTATGATGACTGGTTTTGGGAGGGGCTTACTCTTCCTTTTTGACAGGCTTTTCCAAATTGCCTGTGATGAGTTCCCGGATATAGTCAGCAGTCAAAATCTCGGGTGTGATGATCGGATCTTCTTTTCCTGGGACATAGAGAACATTCACAGGTATGGCAGTTCTGCCTAGTTCCTGGAGTTTTTTATCAATCTCCGGGCTGGGGTTGGTTTTGTCACCTTTGAGTGCCACGACGCCATACTCTTTGAAAAGCTCGACAATTTCCGGCGGATAGGCGTTCTTTTTATTCACTTGGCATGTTGCGCACCATGTGGCTGTGAAATCGACGTAGACAGGTGTGCCAGCATCATTGAGTTCCTCGACTTTTGCGGCACTCCATTTTTCCCACTGGAGTTGTTTGGATTTGTCAGGTGGCAATGTGATCAGAATTCCGCCTACCAGGGCTAACACAGCAATGACCTTGGCGATTGTTTTTGCTTTTGCAGATCGGTGAGGGAGATTCCAGCGTCCGTAAACCCAAAGTGCGATCGCAATGAGGCTCAAACCAATGATGATGTTGAACATGAAGTCCAGTCCGGTCTGTGCGACGTAAACCCATAACAGATACCCGGCGGTGGCGAACAAAAGGAATGACATCGCTTGCTTGAAACTTTCCATCCATGGGCCGGGGCGGGGGAGTTTTTCAACCAGATGCGGAAATATCGAGAGGATAAGGTAAGGCAGGGCAAGGCCAAGAGCCATGGCGGTGAACGCCAGCATGAACTGAACGTTGGGCAGGGCAAAGGCCGCACCGATCGCAGCACCGAGAAATGGAGCAGAGCATGGGGTGGCAACCACGGTGGCCAGAACGCCACTGAAGAAAGATCCCTGAAGCCCTTGTTTGTTTTGTAGTTTGCCGCCGACACCTGTAGCGCTCGTGCCAATTTCAAAGACGCCAAACATGTTGAGTGCGAGGATGAACATCAGCAGGAGGATTGTCAGCACGACGTAGGGATTCTGAAGTTGATACCCCCAGCCAACATCCTCTCCTGCTCCCTCAAGAGCTTTGTTTCGTAGCGAAAGCAAGAATCCGGCAAGAACCCAGAATGATGTCAGCACGCCAACAGCGAAAGTAATACCGTGAAGCACGACTTTCTTTTTATCCTCACCAGCCTGTTGTGCGAAACCCATGATCTTGAGACCGATCACAGGGAAAACGCAGGGCATCAGGTTGAGGATAAGACCACCAAGCAACATGCCGCCGATGATCCCAAACAGCGTGCCGATGCTCGCGGATTCGAGCGCTTTCTTCTCAAAGGCCAGCTGATTGAATTCAAGCCCTTTACGAGTGTCGCCAGCGAGCCATCCTGATTCTGAATGGAGAATGCCAGAAAGATGATCCAGGGCTTCGACCTTATCGCCATTTCCGGTGACCTTGGCGACAGGAATGCTGATTTGATATCCGGTATCGGTTTTCTCAAACTGCTGTGGTTGGGTGCCATTGGTCTGATTGTCAGAACTGATGAAGACAACGTCCTTGAGTTCAGGT
>JARFPV010000069.1 GCA_029288115.1 Akkermansiaceae bacterium
ACATCACTCCCTCCGGCATCCTCCTGGCCCTGTCCCTGTCAGTCTTTGCGGAACCTGACACCCCGAAACGTGGACCCGACCTCCTGCGTTTTTCTGAAAAAGCCAACCATGACACTCTCCATGGGAAATTCATCGCATTCGGAAAAGCCGGCACCCTGGTCTTCAAAAGCACGGAAGCCATCGAACCCACCACCTTTTCCACCGCCAAACTACACAGGGCTACACTCGGCAAGGGCCGGGCTCAACAACCTCTCTCAGCAACTTCCGCCGTCACCCTCGTCAACGGAGATGTGATCCCTGGCAAGATTATCGAAGCCGATAACAAAACCATTACCCTGGAAACCGAACACCTCGGCCAACTCTCCATCCCAGCCGATGCTGTTTCCGTCATATCCCCCACCCCCCATGGCGGCAAACTCCTTTATTACGGACCGATGAATGGCGAAGGTTGGAAAACCATCACTCTGCCGGAGAAAGAACAAGCAAAAGAGGGTGAGGAAAAAAAAGAGGCAGCACCAGCTAAAGAAGATGAAGACAAGCAAGCCACCGATTGGAAACTCGTCGCAGGAGCCTGGTATGCAGGAACCGACAAGGAACGCTATCTCGTGCGCGAAAACGCGCTGCCCGATACCTGCAAAGTCAAGTTCAAGCTCGGCTGGCGAGGATCACTCTACTGCAATATAGCCATCCACGCCGACCTCGCCCCTCCAGAGTATGATGGCAAGGAAGACCTTCGCACCAATATGGCAGCCACACTCGGCAAAAGCTATGTCATAAGCCTCTCCTCACACAGCGCCTCTCTCTATCAATGCTCCTTTGATGAAAACGGCGCACCAAAGACAATCCGTATCGGACAAAGCCACGTCAGCATGAACCTGTCCCGAAAAGATGAAGCAGAGGTTGAACTGCGTATCGACCGCAGCACCAAAGCCCTGATGCTATACGTCGACGGGGAATTTAAATCCAAGTGGGACCTGGGCAAAGAATACGCTGCACCCGGCAAAGCTATCGCATTCAAAAACCTGCGTTACAGTAACTCAGAAATGCGAATCAGCGATCTCCTCATCACCCGCTGGAACGGATTGCGCGATTCAGCCCTGAGCATGCAATCTGAAGAGCGTGACGTTATCCTGCTTACCAATGGTGTGGATCGCTTTTCCGGAAGCTTTAAACATATTAAAAATGGCTCCATCTCGTTCCGGGGAACTTTCGACAACGACCTCACTATCCCCCTGGCCTCGGCACAGGAAATAAGACTCGCATCAAATAAATTACGTAAATTACCTGCCGAAACCGACGCCAAAGCAGTTCAATTCTACCTGCAACCATTCGGAAGAATATCCGGAATACCCTCAGCAGACACAAACGGCAGGACAAAAATACAGTCTGATATCGTTGGTAATGTGAGCCTAGAAATGAAATTTGTTAACATCATCGATTTCGCGAATCAGAACAGCTTGTTAGATTTTTGGGATGACAACTTTTAAACACACCAACATTTACTTGTTAGCTACGCTTTACGCCCTCGCAGCCACATCGCTGCATGCTGCGTCCATCGAGCTAAACAATGGCGACATGCTCTCCGGCGAGATCAGCTCTTTCCGGTCTGATACACTGACCCTCAAATCCGATGTCTCACACGAGCCATTACAAATTGACGGTAGTGTTATCAAACGCATTATCATAAACGAAAAACCCAAGGAAAAAGAAGTCCACAGCGAACGCCTTACCCTGCTAAATGGCGACACTATCCCCTGCGATGTTCTGTCACTCAACGAAAAGCACCTGAACATCTCCACTTGGTATGCTGGTGATTTCACCATCGACCGCAGCCAAATTCAAAGCATCAAGTTTGGCGTTAGCAACCAGCGCGTCATATACCGTGGCAATGATGACCTTTCCCAGTGGCCCACACGCCAAGGGTCTTGGTCAAAATCTGAAGATCACACGATCACCTCGAGAGCCAGCGGCACGCTGGCACGTGCTTTCGAACTCCCTAACAATCTCCGCATCAGCTACAACCTGAGCTGGAAAGGCACCCCTAATTTTGCATTCCGTTTCTGCGGTGTAAATAAATCCGCCACAACCAAGCAGGACACGTATGAATTTACTTTCAACAGTGCCGGCATGCAGCTCAGACGATTCACTGACACAAATAATTACGGAGCCCCGCTAGGCAACGCACCACTCAAGCCCAATAGCTACAGCACACGAAGCCTCAAACTCGATTTTCATATCAACCGTGATGACGGCATGGTCACATTGTACGTTGACGGAAGAAAAATTGGTTCCTGGCCAGACCAATTCAAAAGATCCACCGGCAACAACATTATTTTCAATAACCGCAGCAGCAAAAATGAGCTCTGTATCAAAAACTTCGTCATCACTGACCTGAACGATGGTTCACTGCCCCGCCACCG
>JARFPV010000071.1 GCA_029288115.1 Akkermansiaceae bacterium
GCGTTCGGGCAATCTGATACGGATTCCATACCGCGGCACGCGCCAAGGCTGGGAAAGTAGTAGCGCCGCAGGTCCACCCCACGGGCGAGCATCTGCGACTGGAATTCGGTGACCATGCGTTCGGACGACAGGATGATGGGAAATACCTGCCAGGGGGACAGAGACGGATCGCGGCAGAAAACGATGTCCGGCAATTCCGCGAACGTGTCGATCCATTCGCGCGCCATCGTTTGTCGTGCCCGAACCCGCTGCGGCATCGTCTTGCTGTCACGGGTGGCGTAGTAGCGGATGATGACCGGAGTTTTCAGCTCGCTGAGGATGGCTTCGGTGCCCTCGGTCAGGGTGTAGCGCTTGTCCTCGGTGAGATCGATGGCGTAACTGCCGACCGATGTCGATCGCATCAGCCAATTGGTGAAAATAACGATGAGGATGACGGCCACAATGCCGAGCACGGCACGCTGCCTCGGGTGAGTGATTTTAATTTTGGCCACTTTGGAATGAATGGTTAAATGATGAGATAAATGGATATTAGGAACGCTTGGAATTGAGGATGGCGCTGGTGCAAAGCAAGCAGGCGACGATGATAGACAGGAAATAGATCAGGTCCTCAATACGGATGCTGCCTTGGATGGCAGGCTTGAAATGTTCAAATGCAGTGATTGATAGAATGGACTCGGAGATGGCGACCGAGAACATCTGACGGATACGCATGGCGACTTGTTCGTAACCGATAACGACCAGTATCATGCAGATGGTGCACGATATGATGAGACAGCTCACTTGATCGCGAGTGAACGCGGAAACGAGGCAGGTGATAGCGAGAAAGGTGCAGCAAAGCAGGAAGCTGCCGACGTAGCCTGAAAAAATCGTCAGGTTATCGGGATCGCCCAGCGTGTTGACGGCAATGATCATGGGGAAGGTCAGTGCCAGAGCGAGCAGCCAGACAGTTGCCGCGGCGGCAAATTTTCCTAGGATGGCCGACCATATAGTTGTTGGGAAAGTGCCGAGTAGCTCAATGGTTCCTGTGCGTTGTTCCTCAGCCCAGACGCGCATACCCAGGGCTGGAGCAAGCAGCATGAGTATCCACGGATGCCAGAAGAAGAACGACCACGTAAGGCTGGCGTCTCCTCGCTCCAGAAAGTTTCCAAAAAACATACCGAAGAAGAGCGCCAGAAAGGTAAAGATACAGATCACCGCATAGGCAGTGGGCTGGATAAAGTAGCTCTTGAGCTCGCGTTTGAAGATAGTGAACATGGTATGAAGAGCGGTTAATCGGTTTCCTTGGTGGTTAGACTGCGGAATAGGTCTTGCAACGAGTTGCTGCCGGACTGCTCACGCAGTTCTTCGGGCGTGCCGTCGGCAACGATGCTGCCCTGATCGATGATAACGGCCCGAGAGCAGGCGGCATCAACTTCCTCGAGGATGTGCGTGGAAAAGAGGATCGCCTTGTCCTCGCCGAGCCGTTTGATCAGCTTGCGCACCTCGTGTTTCTGGTTTGGGTCGAGCCCATCGGTTGGTTCGTCGAGAATAAGAACCTCAGGGTCGTGAAGTAGCGACTGGGCCAGGCAGGTGCGATGGCGGTAACCCTTGGATAGAGTGCCAATGGATTGGCGTGCCACGTTTTCCAGAAAGCAGGTCTCGATCGACTTTCCGACAGCTTCTTTTCCAGCAGCTCCCTTGAGTCCCCGCATTTCCGCACAGAATTTGAGGAAATCGCAGACCGTCATGTCGTCGTAAAGCGGTGCCGACTCGGGCAGGTAGCCAATATGGCTTTTCGCCTGCTTGGGGTGATCGACGACGGATACATCGCAGATTTTGGCATCTCCACTGCTCGGGGAAATGAAGCCCGTGACCATGCGCATCGTCGTAGACTTGCCTGCGCCGTTCGGTCCTAGAAAACCGAGAACCTCGCCTTTTTTTACTGTGAATGAGAGATCCTTGACGACGGACTTGGATCCGAAATGTTTACTGAGATTGAAGACTTCTATCATGGATTTCAGGGATATCGAGTGGTCGCAAATTTTAGCGACGCATCGGCGATGAATTTTCTATAAGTTTTTCAGATATCAAGGGGAAAATGTCTAGATTTTTAGCAGCAAACGCAAGTGGCGTTTGACCTTTTTGCAGTGCTTCGCTATCAGTAAAGCATGAACGAAGTGGATGCAGCTGAAAAGATCCTTGAGAGCATGTTAGGAAAGCTCGGATTTGAGGTCCAGATCGACAAGGAAGACACCCCCGATGGTCCCGGTCTGAACATCCTCTCTAGCGAGAGTAAGCACCTGATTGGTAAAAACGGCGACCGACTTGAAGATTTACAGTATCTCACCAATAGGATTCTCAATAAACATTACCCGGACGCTCCGCGCGTGCGTGTGGACTGTGACCGATATCGCGCTTCTCAAGAGGAACGTCTGATCGAGACGGTGCAGCACACTGCCATGAAGGTGGTTGAAGATGGTAAGCCCCGTAAGCTCAAACCTTTGAATGCCTATTATCGGCGTCTTGCACACAATGCTCTGGCTGAGGTCGAGGGGGTGAAGACTAGCTCGCCTCCTGGTAGTGGTCGCTATAAACGCATTGAGGTGACCAAAGCCTGATTATCCCTGCAATTTACTGATATGAAAACACACCGACTCGTCATGCCGGGAGACCTGAACCAGTTTGGGTTTCTTTTTGGTGGGAAAATGCTCAGTTGGGTAGACGAGGCGTGCTGGATAGCTGCCAGTTTGGAGTATCCGGAATGTCAGTTCGTCACTGTGGGCATGGACAAGGTGGAGTTCCATCACGGGGTGAATGAGGGGGTGATTCTTGAGATCGACTGTCAACGTGCCAGCAAGGGAGAGACCTCCGTGACCTACGCCGTGCAGGTGAGTCAGGGAAGGGGAGGGAATAGCGAACCGATTTTTTCTACCCAGGTGACCTTCGTCAATGTGGATGCAGATGGCTGTAAACGGGCGATCTAACGTGTGCTCATGAACCGCATCGAAACGATCGACATCATTCTGGCGCTGGAGAAATCCGAGGATCAGGAGGCATGGAAAAAAAAGGCGGCGCGTAAGCTCAGGGTGCATCCAGCTCAGATTCAGGGGATTCGTCTACGTAAGCACTCCATTGATGCGCGAAAAAAAGACATCCGTGTGCAACTGCGTGTAGAAGTGGGGGTGGGGATGGATTTGCCCGCTGAACCAGAAATTTCTATGAGTTATCCTGTGGTCGCACATGATGCGCAGAAGATGATCATCATCGGTTGCGGGCCGGCGGGAATGTTCGCAGCTCTTCGTGCGCTTGAGCTTGGTTATAAGCCGGTTATCTTGGAAAGGGGCAAAGATGCTTCAGCCCGAAGGTTCGACCTCGCACCCATTTTGCGTGAAGGTCGTGTCATTGAGGACTCGAACTATTGTTTTGGCGAGGGCGGTGCGGGAACTTTTTCCGATGGCAAGCTCTACACCCGTGCCACAAAACGGGGGCCTGTCAGAGATGTTTATGAGACGCTTGTGTCGCACGGGGCGCCGCAGCGAATCCTTACAGACGCCCACCCGCATATTGGCTCGAATTTGTTGCCGAATGTGGTCAAGGCGATCCGGCAAAGCATTCTCGATGCTGGTGGTGAGGTGCATTTCAATACCAAGGTGAATGGATTGCTCAGATCAGCCGATGGGAAAAGTATTCGCGGCGTGCGCACGACGGATGGCAAAGAGTTCTCTGGTGATGCTGTGATACTCGCCACTGGCCATAGCGCGCGTGATATCTACACCATGCTGGCTCACGAGGGCATTCTCATGGAACGTAAGACATTTGCCGTAGGCGTACGCATTGAGCATCCGCAACCGCTTATCGACAGCATCCAGTATCACTATCAGCGTGGGACCGAGCGCCCTCGTATCCTGCCGGCGGCCAGATACCGTCTCGCTACCAAAATCGGTGGCAGGGGAGTCCACTCCTTCTGCATGTGTCCTGGCGGCTTTATCGTTCCTGCAGCCACCGAAAACGATGAAGTCGTGGTCAATGGCATGTCGCTCTCGCGCCGTGATTCACCATTTGCAAACAGTGGCATGGTCGTCAGTGTTGACCCGGAGGATACTGCCGGGTTTGATGCCGAGCACGGTATCCTCAGCGGGATGGCCTTTCAGAAATCACTCGAGGTTCTTGCATCTCAATCAGGCGGAGGCAAACAGAAGGCACCTGCGCAACGAGTAACGGACTTCCTCGCTCGGAAAATCTCATCATCACTAGCGGACACAAGCTATTTCCCCGGTCTGACATCCGCACCACTGCACGAACTGATGCCTGAATTCATAGTTTCTCGCATGCAGACTGGCCTGAAAAAATTTGGCAAGGGCATGCACGGCTATATCACCGAGGAAGCAGGTTTGCTTGGATTTGAAACTCGCACCAGCAGTCCGCTGCGTATCCCACGCAACGAACACGACCTTCAACATCCTCAAATTGAGGACCTCTACCCGTGTGCGGAGGGCGCCGGATATGCCGGCGGGATCATTTCGGCTGCACTTGACGGAATCAAGTGTGCGGAGGCGGCTGCGTCCGTTAAAAACTGAACAAAAAAAATCCCCACCATGCTGGGTGGGGAAAATAGCCCTACCAGGACTCGAACCTGTCTCTTATACACATCTGACGCTGCCGACGAACACCGTGACGTGGGGGTGGCGGTGGGGGGGGGGGGGGGTGGGGGTGGGGGGGGGGGGG
>JARFPV010000120.1 GCA_029288115.1 Akkermansiaceae bacterium
CCCCCCCCCACTAGACAACCTTCGTCGGCAGCGTCAGATGTGTATAAGAGACAGTCATTGTGGCGTTGGGTGCGGTGCTGCGCCGGGTTTCGGTGCTGAAGCCGGAGATGGACAAGGGGGTCATGGCGATGGTGGTGAACCTGTTCTATCCCTGCCTGATTTTGGACAAAATGTTAGGTTCGGAAATATTGCGTGATGCGGGCGTGGTGGCATCGGCGGCCGGGATTGGTTTTCTGATGATTGCCTTGGGGATGCTGGTTGGCTTTGTTGTTGCCCGAATGATGGGGCTTGAGCGAGGTGGTGGCAGGAGGACATTTGCCATGAGCAGCGGGTTGCAGAACTACGGCTACATCGCACTGCCGCTGATGCTGTATGTTTTTCCCGACGATAACAATGTGCTGGCTGTTCTATTTACCCATAACCTTGGGGTGGAAATCGCCGTGTGGACGATCGGGCTGATGCTTATTTCTGGAAATATGAAGCCGTCGTGGAGGGCATTTGTCAAAGGGCCGATCATCGCCGTCGTGCTCGGTGTGTTGCTGGTGCAAACTGGGGGCGACCGCGTGGTGCCTCCGGTGGCTGTGCGCGTGATCTCGATGCTTGGTGAGTGCGCCATTCCGATCGCGCTGCTTTTGATTGGCGCGACGCTGCACGATCTTGCACGGCAGATGCGGTTCGACTGGAAAGTTTCCTCCGGCGGCGTGCTGGTCAGGCTGGCGCTGGCGCCTTTGGTTATTCTGTGTGCGGCGAAGTTTCTGCCGCTCGCGACAGAGCTCAAGCAAGTGCTGGTGATTCAAGCGGCAATGCCAGCCGGGATGTTTCCTATCCTGATGTCGAGGCACTATGGTGGCCGGGCAGATGTTGCCATTCAGGTGGTCGTGGCGACATCGCTTGTGAGCCTGCTCACCATGCCGCTGATTGTGTCGTTCGGTAGATGGTGGGTGGGGGTGTGAGAATGGTGCATTTAGGGGGTTGAGTGGGCATGGTAATGAGGAAAATGATGGTCAGTCAGGTGGTATAGGGTTAAGTTGGTTCATCGAAATGACAGCCGTGCAAAAGCAACAGGATCTAATCAAGCTCCAGGATGCCATCTACATGGAGAAGGTGCTGCGTGCCCGCGCGATGACTCCTGAGCAGCGGCTGGCGGAATGTTTTGAACTCTCGGACGAGGTCCTGATGCAGATGCTGGCGGGGGCGATGTGGCAGTTGGAAACAGATGACATCGAAACAGGATGGCTGGAGGTTCGCCGCAGGCTGGACCGATTGAGTGCCGTTCATGACCGGGGTCGTTACACAACGGAACATAAGGACGTGGGATGAAGATTGTCGAGTTAGCGAGGAGGGCTGTTGCAGCGTGTGAAACGGAGAAAGTGGACTACATGCTCACAGGTGCTTTCGCCACCAGTTGCTATGGCATTCCCAGATCAACGATGGACGTGGATTTTGTGATCAACGTCCAGGGCGAAGACACGATTGATGCCATTGTGTCGCACATGAAAGACGTGGTTGATTTTGGTGATCAGGTGCAGTTTGACACGCTCACATGGGGGAAGCGACATATCGGCAGAACAAAATGCAGCCCGTATCTCAGGGTGGAACTTTTTGAACTGTTCGATGATCCGTTTGTCATGGAGCAGTTTCGCCGGAGAAGACACATACTCGTTCCGACCTTGAAGGTGGCAACATACGTGCCGACAGCTGAGGATATCATCGTGCAGAAGTTACGCTGGGCGCGGGACAAAGATCTTAGTGACGCAATTGACGTGCTGATCGTTCAAGAACCCAAAAATCTTGATATGGACTATGTCCGTTACTGGTGCTGCGAACACGGTAGTGAGAGTCGGTTAGGGGATGCGCTAGCGAAAATCCCTGAAGATGAAGCATAGTGTCGCTAATTATTCAGCCTACTCACCGAGGTGGACCGCTGTCGTAGCCAACGCGCACAGCATTTTCTAACCATGATCGACCTTCCCATTAAAAACATCTGCGGGTGTGCGAGAATGGTGTATATACAGTGTTGATTGGTAGATGGAACATGCCAGTATAACGCATCACATCCTATGAAGGAACTTGTTATTCAGGGTCAGGAGATCAAACTTGGCGAGCGTAAGCTCATCGACTTGCCTGTTGGGGTTTTGACCACGCATGAGCCTGTCACCATGCGTGCGTGGGTGGTGCGGGGGAAGAAGGATGGACCGACGCTGATGGTGACTGGCTGCATTCATGGTGATGAGATTAATGGAGCGGAAATTATCCGTCGGTTAGTGAATTCACCGAGTCTGACCAAGCGGTTCAAAGGAACCCTGATTGCGGTGCCGATTGTTAATGTGCCTGCATTTTCTAACAGGTCTAGGTACTTGCCTGACCGGCGGGATCTTAATCGACTTTTTCCCGGGTCGTCGAAAGGGTCGTTAGGTGGTCGGCTTGCGCATGTGTTGACCACCGAGCTGCTGCCTCACTGTGATGCGGTGGTGGATTTGCACACGGGGGCGGTGAATCGTGCGAACTTGCCTCAGGTGCGGGTGAGTCCGGATGATGATGCATCGCTTGAGTTGGCGAAGGCATTTGGTTCGCCTGTGATGGTGCAGGCGCCGGTGAGGGAGGGGTCGTTCAGGTATGTTTGCAATGAGAACAATATCCCGGTGCTTCTTTATGAAAGTGGCGAGGCATTGAGGTTGGACACGGCGTCGATCCGTTTTGGCAAGCGGGGAGTGCAGGCGGTGATGCGTCATATGG
The DNA here is from genome assembly GCA_029288115.1 of Akkermansiaceae bacterium. Lineage (GTDB taxonomy): Bacteria > Verrucomicrobiota > Verrucomicrobiia > Verrucomicrobiales > Akkermansiaceae > Oceaniferula. The sequence continues at coordinate 2,737 of JARFPV010000120.1, forward strand.
GGATGATGCCCAAGCGCCCCGCAGCGGCGAAACAGCGTGCCAAGCATGCGGTTCTCTCTGAAAAAGGCCACTGGGAGAGGGCCCAGGTGGGTGGGTTGTTTACACCGCTCACGGCACTGGGTAAGGCGGTGAAAATTGGTGACGTGCTCGGGTTTGTTGCCGATCCGTTAGGCGACTACGAGGAGGAAGTGATTGCTACGCAGAGTGGTATCCTGATTGGTCGGACCAATGAAGGCCAGGCAGACGAGGGTGATGCCCTGTTTCACATTGCGCTGGTGAAATACCCGAACCGAGCCGAGCAGCGTATTGTCAAATCAGGTGAGGGGCTGCCGGATATCCCGGAGAAGGAGGATGACCACCCGGTGCATTATGATCCCTACACGGATGTGGTTTGAAAGGGATAAGTGATAAGGAACGAGCTTTCAGGAAGTGGGCTCGTCTTTGGTGGGTGGATCTTTTGGCACGACCTTTTTAGTGGTCATGAGGGTTGCGATCCAGCCTGCGACAGCGCCCACAATGAAAGTAAGGATGAGCAGAATGGCGAGTGGCATCTTGATTTCAGCAAAGAGAATCATGACTTCCTGTTCCTCGAAATTCTGGAATATCACAATGGCCATCAGGATGATGACGATTCCTGCTGAGATGTACTTCACTTTTTTCATGTCCATGCATCATAGAGTCCAGAATCTGAGGGCAAGAGTCAAGATGCGATCTAGTCCAGACAGGAACCGGCATATGGTCAGTCACACGCATACAGCCGGGCATGTGGGGACACATGCCCCTACCTAACTATGCGAGGATGTTGCGAACGATTTTACCATGCACGTCGGTGAGGCGGAAATCTCGTCCGCTGTATCGGTAGGTGAGTTTTTCGTGATCGAACCCTAACAGATGAAGCATCGTCGCGTGGAGATCGTGCACGTGGACCTTCTTTTCGACGGCTTGGAAACCAAACTCGTCGGTTGCGCCGTGGATGTGACCTGCCTTGACGCCGCCGCCTGCCATCCAGGTGGTGAAACCGTAGTGGTTGTGGTCGCGGCCTTTGAGTGATCCTTGATTGGTGCCTTCCTTGGGCATTTCAACGACGGGTGTGCGGCCGAATTCTCCGCCCCAGAGGACGAGTGTTTCGTCGAGCATGCCGCGTTGTTTCAGATCGGTGAGCAGGGCACCGATCGCCTGGTCGCATTGGCGGGCGAGGCGGCGATGGTTTTTTTCGACGTTGTCGTGGGAGTCCCATGGTTGTCCCGGACCGTGCCAGGATTGGACGAATCGCACACCGCGCTCGACGAGTCTGCGCGTGATGAGCATTTGTCGGCCCTGGATGGTGTCGCCGTACATTTCCCGGATATATTTTGGTTCCTTGCTGACGTCGAAGGCGTCGGTGGCTTCGAACTGCATGCGGTAGGCGAGTTCGAAGCTTTCGAGTCGGGCTTCGAGGTCGGAGTCGTGATTGCGTGTCTCGGCGTGTTGCTGGTTGATTTTTTTCAGGAAGTCGAGTTGTTTCCGCTGGAGGTGGCGTGGGAGGTGTTTCGGGGTGACGTGTTCGATGAGTTTCCTGGGGTCGGATGTTTTGGTATCGACGTAGGTCCCTTGGTAGGCGGCCGGGAGGAAGCCTGACTGCCAGTTCTGGGTGCGGGAGGTGGGTAGTCCACCGGGGCAAAGCGAGACGTATCCTGGGAGGTTTTGGTTTTCGGTTCCCAGACCGTAGGTGACCCAGGAGCCGACGCTGGGGCGTGACAGTCGGGAGTCTCCGCAGTTCATCAGCAGCAGCGATGGCTCGTGGTTAGGCACGTCGGCCTGCATCGAGCGAATGACGCAGAGGTCGTCGGCACACTTCGCGACGTGGGGGAAGAGCTCGGAGACATCGATGCCGCTTTCGCCGTGTTTCTTGAACTTGAATGGTGAGCGGAGGGCGAATCCGGTTGGGCGTTCGGTTTTCAGTTCGAGGGGGATTTTTTTGCCGTGGTATTTGTCGAGGGCAGGTTTGGGGTCGAAGGTGTCGACCTGTGATGGTCCGCCGTTCATGAAGAGATGAATGACGGCCTTGGCTTTGCCTTGGGTTTGTGGTGGGCGTGGGGCGAGCGGGCTGATTGACTGGGCGTTGAGTGACGGGATGGCGAGGGCGCCGAGGCCCATGCCGCATCGCTGGAGGAATTCTCGGCGTGAGGAAATGAAGCCACCGTGCCCTATGGAGTGGTGTTCGCTCATGGATTAGTCGATGTAAAAGAACTCGTTGCTCAGGAGGAGGGTTTGTGCAAGTTGTGCGAGGGGTGACAGTCCGGAGTCTTGGGGTTGGTGTGCTTGCTTGAGCCAGGACTGGGCGGAGGTTTTTTCTGCGGTTGTGGGGGCGCGTTGGAGGACGGATTGATAAATGCTGTCAATGGATGTGTTGTTAGCGGCGATCGCCTTGGCCTCACCGAGGAGGAACGGGCTGTTCATGAGGTAGAGCGCTTGGGTGGGGGTAGTGGTAGTGGTGCGCTTCATCAGGGCTTCTTCCGAGCCTGGAAAATCGAATGCACGCATGATGGACGGAAGGTAACCGCGGCGTGTCTTTGCGTAGATGGTGCGCCGACCAATGAAGGGTGCACGGTCTAACTGAAATGGCTTGCCGCCAATTTTCTGTGCTAACCGGCCACTGACTTGCAGGGCGGAATCGCGCCATGCCTCCAGATCTTTGCGTTGGCGGTTAGCGCGGGCAAAGTAGAGATTCGCGGGGTCTTTTTCGAGCAGTTCAGCAGATGCGAGACTAGATCTTTGCCAGGTTTGGGAGGTGATGATGTGTCGGATCAGTGCTTTGGTAGACCAGTTGTTTTTTGTTAGGAAAACAGCGAGATGATCGAGTAGTTCAAGCTGGATGGGTCTCGGTGTTTGTGGTCCGAAGTCGCCGGGTGTATCGACAAGAGAAGATCCCGTTGTGTGCATCCACACACGGTTCGCCCAGACGCGGGCAGTGAGTGGGTTGCGGTTGTCGGTGAGTCGGTGAGCGAATTCGAGTCGGCCCGACCCTTTGGTGAAGTGTTCGTTTTTATCACGCAAGATTGAGAGGAATGCGCGCGGGACGTGGTCGCCGAGTGATCTAGGGTTTCCACGTTCGTGGATGCGTGGGGCGAATGGTTTGGGTTTTTCGCGCAGCACCATGGCACGCGGGATGGCGTAGGGGGAGTTGGCTTGGAATTGATTGACCGCGCCGACGAGCTCGCGGTACTTTTCACGTTGTTTCTGGTTCAGTTTGGTCCCTTTCGGGAGTTTGAAGTTAAGGAGGTCACTGGGATATTTGTATTTGGGAGCGCATTTTTGAACGTGTTGGTGGACGGCGCGTATTTTCTTTTGAAGTGCGGCACGGTAGGCGACTGCGCCTGGTTCTTGAGAAGGCTCGGCGATTTTTGGCAGGATGTTGGGGACTGTGGAGCTGTTGAAAACGCCATAGAGGCCGTAGTAGTCGCTGATCGGGAAGGGGTCGCTTTTATGGTCGTGGCAGCGTGCGCAGGTGACGGTGAGTCCCATGGTGCTGCGGGTGGCGACGTCGATGCGGTCGGCGATGACGAGGTGGTTTTGTCCCCCCTGGTAGGCGCGACCGACGGTGAGGAATCCTAGCGCGGCGAGTTCTTTCTGGGGTAGTTTTAGTAAGTCGGCAGCAATTTGCCGGTGGAGGAACTCGTCGTAGGGGAGGGATTCGTTGAACGAGCGGATGACCCAGTCGCGGTAGGTGTAGGCGTGAGGCAGGTCTTCGTTGTCTTTGAGGGCGGCGCCTCTGGAGTCGGCGTAGCGAGCGACATCGAGCCAGTGGCGTGCCCAGCGTTCGCCAAATGCCGGGCGGGCGAGGAGGTCAGTTGTGAGGTGGTCGAGCCAGTCGGGTCGTGGGTCAGAGAGCCATTGCTGTTTTTCTTTGAGAGTCGGCATCAGGCCGGTGATGACGTGGAACGTCCTGCGGACCAACACCTCGCGGGATGCCTGGCTGACCGGGGTGAGCTGCTTGTTTTTTAAGTTGGTGCTGATCAGGTCGTCAATGGACCGTTGATCAGCCGCAGGCATTTTGAACGCCCA
>JARFPV010000132.1 GCA_029288115.1 Akkermansiaceae bacterium
CTCTCTGCCCGGGCATCAGGAAATATTTGTTGCCGGTGATGTGACGGCACACACCGATGCGAAGGGAAAGCCGGTTCCGGGTCTCGCTCCGGCTGCCACCCAGATGGGTGAGTACATTGCTGGTCGTATCAAGCAGCTATCGAGTGCACCTGGTGAGCATCCGTGTGAGCCGTTTATCTATAACGACAAGGGGATCATGGCAATCATCGGAAAAAATGCGGCGATCGTGAAGTTTGGCAGCCTCAAACTCCGCGGATTCATCGCATGGATTGCCTGGCTGTTTATCCACCTGCTTTTCCTGATCGGATTCCGCAACAAGCTTTCGGTTTTACTTAGCTGGGCGTGGGCGTATGTGAAAGACAAACCGGGGGCGCGGGTTTTTAGCTCAATAATTAAAGAGTAGGGCGGATGGCTTTCTATGGTAGAGCGGATTGGCCTCAATCCGCCGGATCGGAACCATGCACCTTTACCAAACCAGAACCCGTCTTAACGGCTTCGATGTCACTTTTCCCTGCTTAACCGGTAATAGCGTAGTCCAGCGGATTGAGGCCAATCCGCCCTACCATCGCGAACACACGGTGAGAAAGTATTTATCTGGACGTCTGCTGTTGTTTTCGGAAACATGCAAGGAACGCAACCCGTTCTATAACCATTTCCATGAAGTGCTTCTTCCTTGTTCTTGTTTCTTGTTTCTTACCTCTTGTTTCTCTGGCTTCTAGCCAGCCTAACATCATCCTTCTTTATTCCGATGACGCCGGGTATGCGGACTTTGGGTTTCAGCCAGGGTGTGTGGATGATATGAAAAAGCTTACTCCGAATATCGATTCGATCGCGAAAGATGGCGTGCGACTGACTGATGCCTACATGTCTGGCTGTGTGTGTTCTCCATCGCGTGCCGGGTTGATGACAGGTCGGTATCAGCAACGTTTTGGGTACGATAACAACCTGCCACCCGGGACGCAGAATGGATTGGATCTCAAGGAGACATTTGGTGCCAAGCGGCTTCAGAAGCTAGGCTACAGGACGGGTATTGTGGGCAAGTGGCACCTCGGGTATCCAGCGGCATTTCATCCGAACAAGCGTGGATTCGACAGGTTCTACGGTCTGCTTCAGGGGTCGCGTCCGTACTATCCGATGGACGAGCCGACATCGGACCGTGTGATTCAGGAAAATGGCAAGACCACCAAGGAAAGTGGTTATGTGACGGATCGTTTTGGTGATGCTGCTGTGCGGTTTATCCAATCGAACAAAGACAATCCGTTTTACTTGTTTGTTTCCTTCACATCGCCGCATGGTCCGCTCGAGCCGAAGAAGGAGGATCTCAAGCGTTTGGCGCATATTCAGGAGGCGAAGCGGAAAAACTATGCAGGGCTTGTGGTTTCGCTCGACGACAATGTGGGGAAAATCCTCACAGCACTCAAGGAGTGTGGCATTGAAAAGAACACGCTGGTTATTTTTACCAACGATAATGGCGGCCAGACGCAGCTGGGTGCGGACAATGGTAAGCTCAAGGGTAAGAAGGGGACGTTGTGGGAAGGTGGCACCCGGGTTCCCTGGGCCATGCGATGGCCTGAGAAAATCAAGCCGGGCTCAGTGATCAAGGATCCGGTGATTTCGCTCGATATCTTACCGACCGTCGTCGAGATGTCTGGCAGCAAGGTCTCGTCGGAGTGGAAGCTGGATGGTCGCAGTCTTTTGCCGCTGCTGACGGGAGAGAAGCAGTCATTGCCTGAGCGGGCTCTGCACTGGCGCCAGCATGGTCCGAAGGGGAACATTGCCATGCGTGAGGGACGCTGGAAACTGATCTACAATCGCAGGACAAAGGGAAGTAAGCCGGAGCTCTATGATCTAAGCAGTGATGTGGGTGAAACCAAAGACCTGGCGTCAGTTCACCCTGAGGTGGTTGCGGATCTGACCAAGAAGATGGCTGCGTGGGAGAGCCAGATGAAAGACCCGATCTGGGGTTCCGGAGCACCCGGACATGTAGGGAAGAAAAAGGCGAAGAAAGAAAGACGTAAGAAAAACAACAAGTAGAATTGGAGACCATGAAACGAGTCCTGTTTATTATTGCCGCCAGTTTGCTGACTCTGGAGTCTTTGCCCGCTTCAGCGAAACCTAACATCCTCTGGATTTATTGCGAAGACCTGTCGCCGTGGATGGAGTCGTATGGGCATCCGGTGAACGCGGGGAAGACGCCCGCACTCGACAAGCTCAGTGCGAATGGCATTCGGTTTTCCAGATGCTATGTTCCTGCGCCAGTGTGCTCGGCGTGTCGTTCGGCAATGATTACGGGGCTGTACCAGACGACGACGGGAACCCACCAGCATCGTTCGTCACGTTCCAAGGAAGTGGAGATTCATTTACCGAAGGGGATCAAGACACTGCCGCAGATCTTTCGTGAACATGGCTACGAGACGTTTAACAAGGGCAAGGACGATTACAATTTTGCTTACAAACGGGATGAACACTATTCCGTTGGCAACAACAAACCCAAGCCGGGGAAAAAGAACCGCTTCTCAACGAAGGTAGGAAAGGCCGATTGGACAGGCGTGGCGGAAGGTAAACCGTGGTTTGGCCAGATCCAGCTGCGGGGTGGCAAGACCGGAACCAAAGGATTGAAGGACAAGGTGGATCAGGCGACGATGAAGGTGCCGCCGTATTTTCCTGACGAGGAAATGTTTCGGCAGGAATGGGCGCACCACTATGACACGGTGCGTGTGACGGATGCGGATGTGAAAAAGATCATGGACCGCCTGAAGGCTGACGGGTTGTTAGAAAACACGATTGTCTTTTTCTTTTCCGATCACGGGAATAACCATTCGTTGCGTCACAAGCAGTTTTGCTACGAGGGTGGTGTGCATGTGCCGCTCATTATCTCAGGGCCTGGCATTCCGAAGGGGACGGTACGCAAGGAAATGATC
>JARFPV010000134.1 GCA_029288115.1 Akkermansiaceae bacterium
CATTACCCAGGGTTGATTGTCGTGACTCCAGCGACCGTGGCCGACGCATACTCCATGCTGATCGATTCCATTAAGCTGGACGACCCTGTAATCTACTGTGAGCACAAATTTCTCTATCGCTGGCTAAAATCTTCAAGTTACGATGGCGACAGGCTACCCATTGGGCAGGCGCGTGTCACCCGGGCCGGCAAGCACGCCACAGTGGTCACCTACAGCGCCATGGTTCACGAGGCAGTCCGTGCCGCCGAAATGCTCCACGAGCAGGGAGGGTGGGAAATCGAGGTCGTGGACCTGCGCTCGGTGAAGCCTCTCGATACCGACACGATCATCGCATCGGTCGCCCGAACAGGTCGACTTCTTGCTGTCGGCGAGGCATTTCCATGGGGGGGAGTCACTGCCGAAGTAGTCTCCCGCGTCAGCGCTGATGGCTTCCATTTGCTCGATGCTCCGCCCGCCAGACTGAACGCTCGAGATACTCCAATCCCTTACCATCCGAAACTTTGGGCAGCGCACCGCCCAACTCCTGAGTCTATTGCTCATGCGCTTCTTAAGTTATTGAACTACTGAGGATTATTAACAATATTTACTAGAAAAAAGTCATGCCAAAAGTTCCCATTTTGATGCCGCAATTAGGTGAATCAATCGCTGAGGCCACCATCATCCGACTCCAAATTGCCGTAGGCGACGAAGTGGTTCCGGACCAGGAGGTGATCGAGGTTGAGACAAACAAGGCGACCATGGGGGTGACCGCGCTCTGTGCTGGGGTGGTGACGGAGCTCATTGCCCAAGAGGGGGTCAGCTATGCTGTTGGCAGCGTATTGGGTGTGCTGGAAGTCACCCAGGAAGAAGTGGATCGAACCGGTGAGCAAACGCTTGATGATCTGTCCAGCGTTGGCCCCGTTCAGGGCGATGCCGCGCAGCAGGGAGGTGATGACGATAATCTCCATTTCAAGACAGAGGACGGCGGCTACCATGAACCCGTCACTGTTGAGCCAAATATCAAAGGTCTGCCAGTTCCTACAGGTAAAGGCGGTGCTCATTACATTTCACCACGTATGAGGGCCCGTATGACCGAGCTTGGTTTGCGTGCGGCTGATATTTCCGCGATTTCCGGTAGCGGCGCAGGTGGTAGGGTCACTGTGGAGGATCTTGAGGAATTTCTCGAATATATCAGCACTTGGCCACACACCAAGGCCTCGCCCATGAGGTTAGCTGTCGCGGATGCCATGCGCCGTAGCTGGACCCGACCACTGGCAACCGTAGCCCGCCCGCTGGTGATGGATAAGATTCTCGATCATCGCCGTAGCCAGAATCCGAAACCTGGTCCCGCACTCTATTTGCTCCGTGCTTTGGCACTGGCCCTGGCTGAAAACCCAACGACCGCTGGTTACCTGATCGGTGAAAGTGTGGTGCATCCAAAGGCATTCGACATCGGTGTGGCGGTTCAGGTCGATGACGGAGTGCTCGTTCCGGTCATACGCAATGCCGATTCGAAAACCGTCAAGGAACTGGTTGAGGAATACAATGAACTCGTAGATCAAGCCCGTGCCAGAAAACTTCCCGAGGACGCAACCAAACACGGTATCGCCACGGTTACCAACTTCGGCACATTTGGCCTCACCTGGGGCACACCGATTCCTTTACCCAACGAAACTCTGATCCTCGGCCTCAGCGCAGGGGTGAAGCGACCTGTGTGGAGCGACCAGACTGGCACCTTCATCCCGGTAACAGAGGCAGAAATCGATCTGACTTTTGACCACCGAGTCGTTGATGGAGGTGGTGCCGGAATGCTGCTCAACCGGATTTCCGAGCTGCTGCAGACTCCCGAGGCTCTGTAGGTATGCCTTTCTCTGTCAATTGCCAAACTACGGCTGGTTTGGGGTCGGCACGGGCTGCGGAAGACCGGGGACGCGCACCGGGGGAGTCGTAGCCGTGGGTTTGGTCTTCGATTTGACGAAGTCTGAACGCTTTTTCTGCAATGGTGAGATCGTGTTTTGACTGACCTGATAGATCCGGCCTTCGTGGACTTTATGGGCGGCTGATTTGTTTGGATCTTTTGCGCTGACAGTTACGGTTAGCAGGTAGTTTGGCTGGAGTGCAGGCAGGCGGGGGTCTGCATTGGGATCCTTCGGTTTGTCTTTCTGTGGCCAGAATGTGAGTGTGTAAGTGAGATCATCAAAGGTGGTAATCACAGCTTGGCGCTTGAGTTTGATGTCGGGGTTGGCTGTTTCTTTAGCCTGCTGCTCAGTGATGACATCCTGGAAACTAGCGGAGCTGAGCAGGTTGCGCAGAGGGTTCGTTGAGGTGAGCTGCATGACTTCATCTTCCTTCATGTTATCGAGTTTGAGCTGGCCATTCTCATTGACGGTGCCATCGGTGTTAGGGTGGCGAATGAGCTTCCATGGCTTGAATTCGGGGTCAGTGGTTGCAGAAACCGCAATGGTCTTGATTTTTTCGATTTTCAGGAAGTTGGTGCCTAGCCAGGTCTTGGGGGCTGCGGAAATACCGGGAAATGTCTCGCCGACCGCGTAAACTCCAGAGTCGTCTGAGCTAAGGCGAACAAACCGACCCGCGGACCGGTTTGTGCCTGAGAACTTCCCCAGGAATACATTGGCGACGTCCGTCTTGTCGGCTTTTTCTGCCAACACCTGAAGGCCTTGTTCGGATTCCTTTTCACTCGTTGCGGCAAGTCCGAAGCTGGCTAGATGTTCGCTTCTGGCAGGGTATCCTTGAGTTACTTCAAGCTCGGCAAGAGCACCTAGCAGATTGCGTAGCTTCTCGTAATCGACCGGGTAGTTCGCACGCTCGGCAACACCCCAGGTGTCATCACCGATGCGTATCAATTGCGTCGACTGATCTCCCTTGCTGATCGTGACCTTGGTGATTTCTCGGATTGGTAGATCGGGGAGGATTTTGTCGCCAGGGGCCAATTTAGTGCGAGCAACAATGTCATCGTTACTGCCGAATTGAACGATGCAGGCGATTACACCCAAGACGATAGCAACGATCCATAGAATGATGACGGTGCGGGATTTCATGGTGAATGAATAAGTGGAATATTGAATAAATGTGTTAAACAGCTCGAGTGGTGCACCGGCGGTAGATCCAGACGCCGAGACCAGTCAGGGCGATGACGAGCGGGGTGACGGCTACAGTCAGCCATGTGATTTTCGAGTAAAGTTGGTCCTTTCTCGTTTGCAGGCCTTTTTGTTTGTCGCGCATCTCGCGCCGCAGATTGATGAGCTGCGATTGGAGCTCATTGATTTTCTGTTCTTGCTCCGGAGATAAAACGAGAGCGTTGCCTTGGGTTTTTTGTGCTTGTAGCTTTTGCAGCTCACCTACGATGCCCTGTATTTTTTTCTCAGCCAGTTTGACTTCTTCACGGATGTCCTTCTGGTGACTCGTTTCCATTTCCTGAATCACGGTAAATGGCCGTGTTGTCGCAGCGCGACTCCTAGAGCCGATCAGATGGCGTGAGCCGATGGATTGATCGATGATGTTCTGAAGCAGAGCAGAGTTGTTATTGATCGGTACATAGCCTTGATCCATCTCTCGGAAACAGGCGTTGTCGAATAGGAAATCGGCGTCGGCTATGAGGTAAACCACACCTTCTTTGATCCCTTGCTTCAGTGGTTCGGGCTTGTCGTCTTCGTTCTCCTTATCCTTCCCTGCGTTAGCTTCATCTTCCTTCTTTTTCTCTTTGGACGGATCGCCTTCGGGGAATGCGGTGTTGAATTTACCTTTGAGGCGCATAGCCAAAGCGTAGTGTTTTCCGCTAGGAGTTTTGCGTGCGAACAGGCCGGGGTCAGGCCGTAATGCCTCTCCACCGGGTATCAGCACGACCTGATCAGACGTGCGGATGAGTGTCTCTTTGGATATGCCGCCGCCACTCTTGATGGTAAATGCCCCTGGTAAGGCGAAGTAAAGATGCTCAAAGCCTTTGGTGAGAATCTCGTCGTCCGAGGTAATGGCATCCTTGTTGAGGGTCAGATGGCTATGCAAACGCTGATTGCCACCAACATCTGTGGCGTATTTTCCATCGGCGACGACAGAAGTGGCATCGAAGCCAATACCCCAGGCGCCTAACAATGACGGCAGGGTGGAAAATTTAGGAACGCCTCCCATGCCCCGCATCATCGGATTGCCGCCTGGTGCTGTGAGTGCGAACGAATCCAGACATGCGATGACGATACCGCCATTCAGCACATACTGATCGATCAAAAATTCTGTCTGCGTGCTCAGTCCAGCAGGGTGGATCATCAGCAGGACAGGCATTTTTT
>JARFPV010000169.1 GCA_029288115.1 Akkermansiaceae bacterium
GTTGTGCTGATTCGCCATGCTTACCGGGATCCAAAAACGGGGAAGGTCAAGTATGTCGACTCCCAGTATGCCCATCTACGTACGATGTCGGTTAAAAATGGTGATTTCGTTAAACGGGGTCAACAAATTGGCACCATGGGAAGTAATCGTGGCATGTATCCGGCGCACTTGCACTTTGAAATGCGCCATAACCTCAGCATTGGCATGCAGCGTGAAAGTGTGGCGCGCACACTGACAAACTGGGTAGATCCGACTATTTTTATCCGTGCCCATCGAAGGTTGAAAAAAGAGCGCAGGAAACATGCTGTGCCGACAGGAACTTACAAGCCTTACAAGGGATTGAAGGGGCTCTAAGATCATGGCAGTTAGGAAAAAACAAACCGTTCTAGGGACGGTCATCACTATTGTGATTGTAGCTGCAATCATCTGGATGAAGGTCCAGGAAACAAGGGATTCCCAGCGACGCGAAGGTGCCCTCAGGGACGATGACATCACAATACCACAGCCAGGCGAATCAGAACAAAAACGCTATGGTCAGGACAAATTACTCTCCTCGGTTAAGCTGACTTCGAGTCGATTTGAAGTCATCAAAGGATGCTCTCTGATCGATCACCGTGGCAACGATGGTGATAGTTTCCATGTGAAAACGCCAACAGGGAAAGAAGAGATTCGGCTCTATTTTACCGATGCGCCCGAGAGTGCGGCCCGAAGGTACGGTGGCAACGAGAACAACTACAAGCGTATTGCTGACCAAGGGCGTTCGCTCGGCGGGCTCAATCAGCGCGAAACCACGCAGGTCGGCGTGGAAGCAAAGCTGTTCGCAAAAAAACTTCTTGAGGAAAGGAATTTCACCATCGCCACCACGCGAGAAAAAGTCTACAGATCGCACCGGATCTACGCTTATGTCATCGTGCGATACCAAGGTCAGAACAGATACTTGCATGAATTGCTTGTGTTGCGTGGATTGGCACGTATTCACACCAAGTCGATGACCCTCCCCGATAGCACCGCCCGAAACCATCAGCTAAGCCGGCTCAAAAAACTGGAACAATACGCAAAATCTAAAAACTACGGTGCGTGGGGCATGCGTTAATCATTTCTTCACCTATTCATTCACCCATTTCTATTGTGTTAGCCAAACGAATCATTCCCTGCCTTGACGTCACCGATGGTCGCGTCGTCAAGGGCACCAACTTTGTAGATCTTGTCGATGCCGGTGATCCGGTTGAGTCTGCCATCGCTTACAACGAGCAGGAGGCTGACGAGATCGTTTTTCTGGATATCACGGCCTCATCCGATGGTCGAGACACCATGGTTGACGTGGTACGCCGCACTGCTGAAAAATGTTTTATTCCACTCACCGTGGGGGGCGGTATCCGGACCGTGGAGGACATGCGTGAGATGCTGTTAGCTGGGGCCGATAAGGTAGGAATTAATACTGCTGCCGTGAATCGACCCGAACTTGTCAACGAGGGAGCTACGGCATTTGGAAACCAGTGCATCGTCGTTGCGATCGATGCCAAACGTGAAGGTCCGGGTAAATGGGGGGTTTACACACATGGCGGGCGGACACCGGTTGGGCTGGACGCAGTGGAGTGGGCGAAGGAAGTCTACCAGCGTGGTGCCGGGGAGATTTTGCTCACGAGCATGGATTCGGATGGCACCAAGGCAGGATATGACATCGAGCTTACCCGAGCAGTCAGTGAGGCAGTGGGTATTCCGGTGATTGCCTCCGGTGGTGCTGGCAACCTTCAGCATATGGTTGATGTGCTGAAGGATGGAAAAGCCGATGCGGTTCTCGCCGCCAGCATTTTCCACTTCGGAGAGCATACTGTTGCCGAGGCAAAAGAGCATTTTGCGGGGCAGGATATTCCCGTGCGCCGTTGAAATCAGACAAAAAAATACTTGCCTCTGAATGCCTGTTTGACTAGCTTGCGCCCGCCCCACCGCAAAGGAAGTGGGCATTACGTGCGCGATTAGCTCAGTGGTAGAGCAATGCCTTGACATGGCAGAGGTCACAAGTTCAAATCTTGTATTGCGCACCATTTACAGGGAGTCATGGGAAACCATGGCTCCCTGACTTTTTTCATACCGACGACTGGAAAAATCGGCAGAACTCGATCCATTCTCTGCGCGCAGTGTCCAAATCGACCTCACGAATGCGAATTTGTGTTCCGGGTGGTGCCTGGGCGAGTTTTGGTAAGTCGCAGCGCATGATGCAACCGAGCTTGTAGTAACCGCCTTGCGTTTGGCGGTCGTTGAGCAGAATAATCGGTTTGCCGTCAGGTGGGAGCTGAACCGTGCCAATGGGCAATGCCTCCGAGGTGATGCCTGGAAGGGGGGGGAGTGGCGACTCGGCATCGAGGATGACACCCATGCGGTCACTTCGCTGGCTGACAGTGAAATTGGTCTGGAAAATCTCAGTGTGTTCCTTTCCGTAGCTGATCATGCGTAGTTCAATGTGATTTGGATAATCCGGAACATAACACGCGGGTGTGTGAGTGACGGAACCATCGAACGGGCGGTCGTGGGTATTGAGTTTGTCGCCATCAATGAGTTGCTTGCCAATGTCATTGCGCAACACGGCCGATTGGCTCTGTAGAGTTGCCGGTGTGTCAAACCCGCCTGCAGTGGCGAGGTAGCTGCGCAAACCTTCGCGCGGGTAAGAGAGCTTGAGGGACTGGTTTTTTCTTAACAAGAATGACGACCACACCTGGACATTCTGACCATCAATTGTGGCGTGCATATCGGCACCGCAGAGGGCGAGCCAGATATCCTGACCAGCGATGAGCTCGGCATTGCCGAATGTGATTTCCAGGGTGGCGCAGTTCGGCGGGTTGTTCAGTAGCTTGTTGGCCCAACAGTGCGCATGCAAATCCAGCGGGCCACCTTGACTAAGTCCGTGATGGGCCACGCCGAAACGGCCGAGATCCTGCACCAGCATCATGGGTGATGCTCGCTCGATCAATAGTGCACTCATGGCAGTTTGCCTCCTTTCTGAAGGAATGTTTCTTGGTCGATGGGCTCGAAACGCACCTGCATGCCGTGACGCAGCGGCGACAGCGGTTCGGCGTCGATATTGAACAAGGGTAGGGGGCAGTTGCCGATGATTTGCCATCCGCCTGGGGATTCGCGTGGATAGACAGCCGTTTGGGCTCCAGCAATGCCGACGCTGCCGCTTGCCACCGACTGCCGAGGGGTGCTGTGGCGGTCTGCACAGATGCGTGGATCAAGACCGGCGAGATATGCGAAACCTGGAGCGAACCCGATGCTGCACACGGTGTATGTTGTGCCGCTGTGTATCGATATGAGTTCGTTGACCGTCATCTTTTTTTTCTCAGCTAGAGCTAATAAATCCGGCGCGACATCAGGGCTGTAGTAACAGGGAAGTACAATCGTTTCCACACCCACCGTGTAGTCGCAGGCATTGGAGGACATGGCGAGTAAGCTCTCGCTGATATCCGTGGGCTCGACTTCCAGAGGATTGAATTCGATGTAGAGCGACGTGGCGCACGGCACAGATTCGATGACGCCTGTTAGTTCATGGCGTGCTGCTTCTGCTAGTGCGGCGATTTGTGAGCAAAGCCCGGTGTCCAGTTCCTCGCTCATGTCCATGATGAGTGAGTTTTCAGACAAGTGGCGGATGCGCGGTCGTTTCATTTCCTAACAATCTATGAGCTGCCGTAGCTGTGGAGCCGCTTTGACGGAAACAGGATGGTCGCCATGCAGACAGAGGGTGTCGATGCGATAGGGGGGGTGTTTGATGAAATGCTGAGCCTGTTGGACGATGAGATCTGTGGTTTGATGCACGGCATTGTCTTCACTGCGTGGAACCAACTGCCCATCTGCTGTGTAGGCTCGATCGGCGAATGCTTCGTGCCAAAGTTTTACGCCGGCTTGCGTGGCGAGGGCATGATGTTCCGGGAAATTGCCAGCGAGCAGCATCAGGGGGAGCTGATGCTGATTGGCGGCTGTTAGGATGGCATTGAATACCTCCAGATTCTGCATCATGTCATTGTAGAGTGCTCCATGTGGTTTGATGTAATCGACGACTGCCATTGACTGGAGTAGCTCTACTTGAGACTTCACCAGATCGGTAATTTCATCATGCGGCATCGCTAGGGAAACCCGCCCGAAATTGGCGCGGTCGGCATACCCGGGGTGAGCGCCGATTTTCACACTGTGCCGTTGTGCCAGTTCAACGGTCTCCAACATGTGAGCCGGATCAGAGGCGTGTGCACCGCAGGCAATGTTTCCCCAATCAAGGAAAGGAACCAATTCCTTATCGGTTCCTGTGCCTTCGCCAATGTCTGCGTTTAGTGTGATAGCTTAGTTG
>JARFPV010000176.1 GCA_029288115.1 Akkermansiaceae bacterium
TTGCGGCGAACAGCTAGCTATTAGGAATCGCTTACTTTTTTTTGCTCCACGAGTCCTTGAGTGCGACTGTCCGGTTGAAGACAGCCTTGCCGTCAATTGCATGATCCACATTATCGGTGCAGAAATAACCTATGCGTTCAAACTGATAGACTGCCCCCGCTTCTTGAGACGCGAGTGAGGCCTCCAGTTTTGCATGGGGTATGATGGAGAGGGAATTCTCGTTCAGGCAGGAAAGGAACCCACCTTCTGCTGAGTCGGGATTTTCTTCCGAGAAAAGCCGGTCATAGAGACGCACCTCGGCGTCTACTGCCGTTGCGGCGTCTACCCAGTGGATGGCAGCTCGGCACTTTACTCCCTCAGGGGCATCCTTGCCAATGGTGTCGGGTATGAACTCACAGTGGATTTCATTGATTTCGCCAGTGTCGCTTTTGTCATAGCCGATGCAGGTAATGATATAGCCACCACGGAGTCGTACGGACCTTCCTGGGCCAAGCCTGAAAAATTTATTCGGTGGGTCTTCCATGAAATCATCACGCTCAATCCAGAGTTCCTTGCCCAGCGTGACCTCACGACTACCAGCGCTATCGTCTGCCGGGTTGTTGGGTACTGTGACTTTTTCAATGTGGTCATCGGATGGCCAATTGCTAATGATCACCTTCAGTGGATTGATCACGGCCATGCGTCTTTCCGCGGTGCGATTGAGTTCGTCACGGATTTCTGACTCCAGTATCGCCATGTCGGTCACGCTGTTGACTTTGGTGACACCACCTCGGTAGCAGAAATTCCTGATGGCAGCCGGTGGATAGCCACGGCGGCGCATGCCAGATAGGGTTGGCATCCTTGGGTCGTCCCAGCCGCTGACATGCCCTTCATTGACGAGCTGGAGTAACTTGCGTTTGCTCATCACGGTGTAGTTGATATTAAGGCGTGAGAACTCGATTTGGCGAGGGATGGCGGGAACCGGGCAATGATCGATGAACCAGTCGTAGAGTGGTCGATGGTTTTCAAATTCAAGACTGCACAGTGAGTGGGTGATGTGTTCGTGGGCATCCTCGAGGGGGTGGGCAAAATCATACATGGGATAAATACACCACTCATCGCCCGTGTTGTGGTGTGTGGCATGTACGATGCGGTAGAGGATGGGGTCGCGCATATTCATGTTTGAAGATGCGAGGTCGATCTTGGCACGCAATACCATGGCGCCCTCCGGGTGCTTGCCAGCTTTCATTTCCTCGAATCGAGTCAGGCTTTCCTCGGCTGGTCGGTCGCGGAATGGCGAGGGGATGCCAGGAGTGACTACGTCACCACGGTTTTTTTTGATCTCCTCCGGTGATTGTTCATCGACGAATGCGAGTCCTTCGTTGATGAGGTGCTTGGCGCATTCGTAGAAGAAATCGAAGTAGTCGCTTGCAAAATAAAGATGTTCGCCCCAGTCGAACCCGAGCCAGCGAACGTCTGCTTTAATGCTTTCGACGTATTCGGTTTCTTC
>JARFPV010000213.1 GCA_029288115.1 Akkermansiaceae bacterium
CCCCCGCGTCAGTGAGCGTAACATCAAAGTCAAACCCGCGGTTTGTCTGGGAATGGCCCAAGTAAAGCGTGATATTAAACGTGCCAACCCCCAGATCGTTGAAGGCGAGAGTCCAGACATCCTGTTCACCTGGTGCGAAGCCACCGTAGGATCCGAATGTAGCGTTACCGTCGAACGTGAAATTCGCGTCGTTGGCTTGTGCACTGATGGCCTCGTTCACGCCATCGTTCTCGGTCAGCGTCACGGCTCGGATTGAGGATGATCCGCTGACAGTGGTGATAAATCCGCTGGTGTCTTCAGGGAGGCTGCCGAAAGCCAAATTGTTATATACGCCATCAAATGCGTCGCCGTCGTGACTAAAGTAGCCCCAATCCAGAGCTCCAGTAGTATCAACGGCACCACTGGTAACACCGTTGAAAGCAGATGTGACAATGGTTCCAGCATTGGTCATGCCGACTGATGATAAAGTGAAACTCAGGGCAAGCAGACTGTTCTTTAACCTCATAAGCCTGAGTTTATTAACCACACCCACAGGATCAAGTAGAAAATACCATTGTCCGATTTATGAGGCATCAGTCCTGCCCCAATTTTCAACAGGCTTCATTACGTATCTTCTATGTATCTCACTCTTGTGTAATACGCGCCGCTCTCCCCTCCGTCGGGACGCACCAGCCAGGTCATGAGCTGGGTTGGCCCCTCCAGAAGCTCTACTTCAAACTTTGCCTCGGTCGCACCCGCATCAAGCTTCATCGACTTCTTCACTCCTCCGATTTCTACGCGCGCCGATTTCATCTTCATTTCCTTATTCAGATACGGTGCCCAGCGGAACAGGGTGATTTCGTAACGACCGTCTTTTTCCACCAGCACATTCCACGGGCCGTTGAGCAGATCGCCACGGCGAATGTGATTCTGATGCCAGGCTGTGACCACGGTGGTCGGCATCAACCAGTCATGACTGTAAAGCACCGTCGGGTTTTGCTTTCCCCCCAGGGAAATACGCACGGTCTGCTTCATGTCGTCTTCAAGCGATTTCCACCACGTTTCGTAATCCGCCCGCAAGCGCTTCACCATAGCGGGGTGTTTGGCCGCAATGTCATTTTTTTGACCCGGATCTTTCGTGAGGTTATAAAGCTCCCGTCCTTCGAACAACCGCCACGGCCCGCGCATGGCGACCGACGCCTTCCACTTCGGCGGCGTGTGGTCCCGCTGCACATGGGCAAACAAAGTGCGCTCAGGAAACTGCTCCTCCTGCATACCAAACAACGGACCCCTGATCGAAACTCCATCCAGCTTCGGACCGTCTGGTTTTTTCAAATTCAACATATCCACCAAAGTCGGCAGGACATCGATGTGTGCGGTCATCTCTTTGATATCGCGCCCACCTTTCAGACCGCCCTTAGGCCAGTGCCAGAAACTCGGCACCCGGTGGCCACCTTCCCAGGCAAAACTCTTCCAACCACGCATGCCAGCATTGTAATACTTGAATCCCGACTTCATACAAATCCATCCGGCTGTGGTGCCGTTGTCGGTCATGAATATCAGCAAGGTGTTTTCTGTTAGCTTCAGGTCATCGAGCTTCTTCCTCAACCTGCCGAGATTCTCATCAATATTGGCAATCATGCCGTAGAACTTCGCCAGCGTCTCCGGCATTCCCGCATCGAGGTAAGGCTTCGAATACTTTTCCTCGACGATGTAGGGGCCGTGAGGCGCATTGGTCGACAGGTAGAGAAAGAACGGTTTGTCCTTTTTCTGCTCCACCCACTTCGCGGCCTCATCAAACCATACATCTGTAC
>JARFPV010000225.1 GCA_029288115.1 Akkermansiaceae bacterium
CATCCACCTTATCCTTGGGTGTGAAGATGTCCTTGCCCCCGTGCAGCACAAGCACCGGGCAATGGGTTCGGGTGGCGAGCTTATTCATCTTGTCTGCCATGTTCCCGAGAGTGAGCAGAAGGCGCAGCGTGTAGCGCGGGATATACCATGCGTTTTTTTCCGCCTGCTCGTCGTGAATGTCATCCTTGGTAACGACCGGGCGTTCACCGGAGGAAAGCGTCTCAAGAGAGATACGCAGCTTGGGAAAAAGCGCCGCAGCCAGGCGCACGGTGGTAAGTTTCCAAGGGGCGAGCTTTGATCGAATATCTACGATAGGTGAGGCAAGGACCAGGGCGTCAGGTCTTTTGAATCCGTGAGGCGTTTTGTGGTAGGCGTGCATCGTAATCAATGAGCCCATACTCTCGCCAAGCCAGACGATACGCGCTTTAGGGTGGGCCTTACGCACGAGTGAGGTGAAGGTGTAAAGATCCTTGGTCCACTCACGGGAATGAAGAATGTCCCCGATGCGTTCCTTTTTTGGATCCATCCCCTGGCCACGTGTCTCAGGTGCGTAGATCGCGACACCACGGTGATTCGAGCGCAGGTGCTTGGTGAGGTACTTGTAGTCACCAGAATACCCGGAAATACCGTGCACCCCGATGATTACGGTGTGCGGCGCTGCGGGCTTTGAGTTGCGGTAGCCAAAGTGGTCGCCATCGTAGGAGACGTAATGCTTTTCCGCTAGGTGAGGCAGTGCTTTTGCTTTTGGGTTCACGCTGAGTCGGGGGGAACATGACGAAGACAGCAACAACAGTAGAAAAGCCACGACGGCACGCGACGCGGACATCATGGCAACGGATCGTCTGGTGGCAATTGCTGGCATCGTCTCAAGCGAACATGAATTGTTTTTGCGCGGATTGCAAGTAATCAACCGTAGAGAAAGAGCAGTATCGCACCGATGATAGCTTGATTAATCTGCAAGGCAGTGGTTTCTTGGCGGCGTGCTACAGATTGTTTTCAATGAAATCAGCGCGGCTGAAATCTCCAAGATGGGAACGCTTGACCAACTCGAGCTGCTGGACGCCTTCAAGGTGACAGAGGCCGACCTTGCGGAGCTGGATGGTGACCGCTTCGGTAAAATTGAGCGGGACGGCAAAACGCTGTACCGCTTCCGCACAGAGGACTACCGGATTTACTTCGAGGTATCTGATGATCATGTGGTCGTGCATCGGCTGCTGCATAAGAACACTTTCTCAGACTTTTTATTTCGTGCCAAAATGCCGTTGTCTGAAGACGAACAACTCGCAGAGTCCAAGCACTTTTGGAAGCTCATCGACGAAGGAAGAAACGCTCGCCGCATGTAATGCAACCCAGAAGATCAAGAGCATTATCTCTTTTCCTCATGCTTACAGCGTGATATAAACTTATGCATCATGACCAAGTGGGTAGTCCATAGCATCATCTTTATCATTATTGCTGCGATCGTTGCATCTACATTTATTGGCGGGGGTGATGACGATGACGCCAAGGCCGTTTCACAGCTTCCCGCACTGATGCTGGCGGGTGTTTATGTGGGTGTGCTCTTTGTACTCTACATTCTTCCCGCTATCACCGACAAGGCAACGAGTGCGGTGCTGGACTCGAACGAGCTTGTGGAAACGGATCCCTTACACGACGCACGCGCGGCCTATGCCCGTGGCGACTATCAAGAGGCCATGGACGTCTACCGTGAGGTGGCCGATGACGAACCATACAACCGACTACCATGGGTGGAGATTGCCAAAATCCAACACGACAATCTCGAAGACCCTGAAGCATCGATTGAAACCCTGCGGACAGCCCTCGAGAGCCACGAGTGGCCCGTCAACGATGCCGCATACTTCATGGGCAGGCTCGCCGAGCTCTACAACGAAGACATGGAAGACAGGGAGTCCTGTGTTACAATTCTCAATCAAATGATTGAGATATTCCCGGAAACACGCCACTCAGCCAACGCGACCCACAAACTTCGCGAAATGGGCGAGATCTGATCTACACGATCACTGGCACCATCGTTAGATTTTCTTGCAGTGCGGACTGTACCACCTAGGGTGATGGGTGTGTGCGTGTATTTAGTTCCATTAGAAAACGCTTAAACGCTTTTCCCCTCTGGTCGTTATTGTCCGGCGTTTTGATAGGCGTGTGCCTCGCTGACCGATGCGGCATGAGCCATTGGCTTACCGTGCTGTTAATCAGCCTCGCGCTTTCGGTTATTGTTAGAAAACACTGCGTTTATATGTTTGCCGCCGGACTAATGTTAGGGCACGTGTCACACGGAGTTTCGATCGAGAGACAGCTTGCGAGCCTTCAACAGGCGGGCGTTCGCAACGCAACCATTCGCGGCATAGTCATCGATACGGGAAAAGCAGAATCAGGACCCTATCTCATCAAAATCATCGAAGCTAACAACCTCTCCCCCGGCTCACGTGTGCTTCTTTCCCAACCAAGGCACCATGCGGAAATATTAAAATACGGCGACATCATCACCACAAACGGTAGGCATGAAAAAATCAGTGCCGCGAGAAATCCTTATGGGTTTGACCGTTCGGAATGGCTTCATCGACAAGGTGCAAATCTGATATTCGTTCCGAGCGACAAGCCCGAGCTGTTAGGCGTTAGCTGGCAGCACACACCTGTCCGCACCATGGCCAAATGGCGCCAGTACATTCGATCAGTCATTACCGCCGGCATGGCTCCGGAATCGAAACAAGCCCAGCTGATACGGGCAGTCGTTCTTGGCGAACGTCCACCACGCACCTCCGCAATGATCCAGGATTTCCGCGAGAGCGGCACCCTGCATGTGTTTGCCGTCAGTGGATTACACGTCGGCATGGTCGGTGTCATCATCGGGGCTGCACTCTGGTTCTTTCGCCTTCCTCGCTGGGCAATGATCTTGGGTACCATTCTCGGCATGGCAGCTTATGCGGGTGTCACCGGCATGAACGCCCCAGCTGTTAGGGCGGTGATTATGGCAACGGTTTTTCTTTCCGGATTTCTCGTGCAACGGAAACCCGCACTGGTCAACAGCTTGGCTGCGAGCGCGATCATTGTGCTTCTATTTGATGGCCATCAGCTGTTTACACCCGGGTTCCAACTCTCCTACGGAGTGCTGTTAGCCATCGCGCTGGCAACGGGAATGTGGACTCGTGTTTTAAAACCACTCGGCGAGATCGATCCGTTTTTTCCCCGCCCGCTACTCAACTCGAAGCAGGAGTTTTTTCTCGAAAAACGAAGATGGCTTCGTGGTTCGCTCGCCGTTTCCATGGCCGCATGGATGGGCTCCGCGCCCCTCATGTGGCTGCACTTCGGCATTGTTACACCCATCGCGATCATCGCCGGCATCCCGTTGATGCTCATCGTGTTTCTCATCCTCGCACTCGCCATGCTTTCTGTTGCAGTCGGATCGCTTTGGCAACCCGCAGGCGAGGCTGTCAACGGGCTGAACTCCCACTTTGCCACCGCCACATACTCGCTGGCATCAGCATTTGCCGATATTCCCGGCGGCCACCACTACCAAAACCCCCACAACGATGAAAAACACCGCGTCATCGTGTTTGATCTCCCATACGGCGGCGGCGCACAATTTCTCGATGTCGGCGGCGGCATCTTGCTCGACTGCGGCCGCGACGATACTTTTCGCCGTCATGTCATGCCCACACTGAGCGCACTCCGAGCGCGACCCGACTCCCTGATTATCAGTCATGCCGACTCCAAGCACAGCGGCGCGATGACTCAGTGCCTTGAATTCTATGACGTTAAGCAGGCACTCATCCCGCGCAGGGATTTACGCAGCCCGAGCTATAAAGAGTTCTTAAAAAACGCCCACTCTCACGACTGCCGACTCATCACACCTGAATCAGGCCAGCTCTTTCAGATCGAACCCAACGTTTTTCTCGAAACACTGCACGCACCTATCGAGCTGGATGGTTACAGCCGTGCCGATGACACAGGCCTCGTCCTTCGCCTCCACTGCCACGGGTGGCGTATTCTTTTTACTGGCGACGCCGGTTATGCGACCGAAGACCATCTGCTTTCGTCGGGTATCGACCTACGCGCTGATGTCATCGTGATGGGCAGAAACCGCGATGATTTCACAGGCAGCCAGAGTTTCCTTCAGGCCGTGCAACCTCGTGTAATTATTTCGACCAACGCAGCATTCCCCCGGATGGAATCCATCCCGGAAACATGGAAAAAACACCTGAAATATAACAACATTCTCCTGTTTGATCAGAACCTCACAGGCGCGGTTACCATCGCGATGGACAAGCGGTCGATGACCCTCACACCGACGCTTCAGGGCGTTAGGCCCCTCACTCTGACCAGCAAGTAGTTTCCAAACGCATGACAATTCATTGGACAATCAGCAGCGATGACTCCAATTTTCTGCCCTGCCAACAACCACTCGACACGTTATCGTCAGAAAAAATTTCAGCCTGCTACTCGCCCTGCGCTACCTGAATCCGCTGCGTACCCACGTCTCCGTGATCACTCTGATCTCTCTGGCTGGTGTCGCCATCGGTGTGATGGTGCTTGTCGTGGTGCTCTCTGTGTTTGGCGGCTTTGAAAAGCTCGTGAAGGATCGGGTGCTCAGCTACACGCCGCATATCAATATTGAACGCATGGCACCTTGGCCGGATCCCGAGGAAATGGCCGAGTACAACCCGGATTACAATGCCCAGGAAGAGTGGAGAAACCTGCAGAAATCCATGAGCGACCTGGATGGCGTGGAAAGTGCCTACGCTCTGGTCAACGATTTTGTCCTGCTCGATCGCGATGGAGCCGTCGCCCCAGCCTCCATGCAGGCGATCGATACCGCCAACGAGTCCCAGCTCAAGTCTCTCCAGGACCTGATCAAACCCGGGCAAGGAAATGCCGACATGGGACTCGGAGACGATGCTGTTATTTCCTCACTCACCGCAGAAAAATTCGGCATCCTTGTCGGCGATACCATCCAGATTCACACCAACCGGAACCTGAAGCAAATCCAGCCCGTGCTCAACCGCATCGGTGGACCATCGTTCTCTGAGACTGGCGCCGAGGAATTACGCCTAGCCAAGGAAGGCCTCAGTCGCATCATCACCACGAGTGACGACGCCGAAACCGCACCGATCACCGAGATGACCGATTACTATCACAGGGTACTCGGTCCGCTGCTCGACTACAACATCCGCAACAGCGAGAAGGAAATCATCGAGAACCTCAGGGAGCACATCGCCACCGGTGAGCGCAGCACCGAGGAGCCGGACGATAGCGGCGTGCTCACCTACCCGAAGGGCCACTTGGCCGCAGCACTGAAAATGTTAGAATCGCTTGAGCAAGTCAATATCGACAAGGCAGACATCCACGACATCAAACACATGAAGACCGTGGTCCTGCCCAAGGACCTCAAGGTGATCGGCATCTATCAGGCTACCCGCCACGCATACAGCCCGGATGTATTTGTTCCTCTGACCGTCGGCCAAGATCTCACCGGCCTTGGCGATGGCGTCCGCGGCATTGCACTC
>JARFPV010000296.1 GCA_029288115.1 Akkermansiaceae bacterium
CATGGCTCGGAGGTCATTGGACAAAATCCTTAACATCCATCCGGTTTCCAAGATCTCGCCTCAGGCACCCGACATCCCGGAATGGGAATACGGAGACACCGCGCCCCCCGATGAAATGGTCGTCATTTACCACAATTGGGACGAAATCCGCCGCCTGATGTGGGATTACGTTTCCATCGTCCGTACGACCAACCGCTTGGACCGTGCCGCCAACCGCCTCAGCAACTTGCGCCGCGAGGTGCGAAGTTTCTACTGGGGGCACCAAGTAACATCTGATATTCTGGAACTCAGAAACTTGGTGGCAACCGCCTCACTGGTTGTTGACTGCGCACTACGCCGCCACGAGTCACGCGGCATCCACTACACACTGGATTTCCCCGAAAAAAACAATCGGTTCCGCATTCCAACCGTATTACGTCGTTTCTAAGCGATACGATTTCCGATGATCTCGAAAAGCAACAAGGTAAACAGCACATTCAGGATTCACGCATTCATCTTGTGTCTATCCATGGCTGGACTTTGCCATGCCCAATCAACTGGCAGAGACGTCAGACCCCAAGGAACCGTCCCACGTGTCAGCACACCGACCGCGCCTTCAAATCCTTTCAAAGCGATTCGCTATCCATGGAAAAAGAACATCACCGCAACCGTGTTCTGGATCGGCGAGAAACCCACCGCTAACAACCCGACACCAAACCACGCCAGTTCATGGGACACCGCCTGGCAACTCAATTACGGTGGCTACGACAACCCGGATCCAGCGGCCCGGATGAACTATCGCCCGAAAACGTTCACCCCGAGGCTCAATCCTTTCTACGTTGCCCTGCCCTACAATGACGTCATCAATCACCGTATGCACAAGCCTGAGGCGTCCCGCGTGATCCCGTGGTGGAACCGCAGAGTCGATCGACGCCCGGGCAAGACGTCCTGCAAGGGACGCTGGGTCCAGATCGTTTACGGCAAAAAAGTCTGCTACGCCCAGTGGGAAGACTGCGGACCGTTTACGACCACCGACTGGCAGTACGTCTTTGGCAACGCGCGCCCCAAAAACACCAAAAATAAAGGTGCTGGAATCGATCTCTCACCTTCAGTGCGTGACTACCTGGGTATGAAAAACATGGGTGTTGTCCACTGGCGCTTCATTGATTTCTCCCGTATTCCCCGTGGCCCATGGTCCTATTACGGGAAAAACAACCCGTTTGTTGACCCTAAACTCGACCCCGACCGTAAGGCACGTGAAGACTACATGATCTACCTCAGAAAACTCCGCGATGAGGCCTACCGGAACAAAAACAGCCGCAGCTAAATCCGGCCCAGGATAAAAATCATCGAAATTATCCAAAAGATCGCTTGCCTTTTTCCTCGCTGGACTCTACTTCCTCCGCGCACCACGTTTCTACGTTTGGCACCTGTGCGCGGGTGGCGGAATTGGTAGACGCGCTAGACTAAGGATCTAGTCCGAGTTAATCGGGTGCGGGTTCGATTCCCGCCTCGCGCACCATCATTAAAAGCTCTCCTTCCCTCATACGGATTGAGAGCTTTTTTGTTATCACTCCCCCGTCCTCAAGCGAGGTGGGATGAGAACCCCTCCGTAGCGAACACAGTGAGCGAAGGCCCGGGGTTGAGCGCACACGCAGTGCGTGCATCACGCATCTCCCACCACAAGTTTCCGGCCTGTCCGCCGTAGCCTTTGGCGCAGGAGGAAGGAGGAAACTTGCTCTACAGCCCAGCCTGAGCAGGCGAAGGCATTCCCGCCTCGCACACCATTTATAATCAAAGGGCATTTTTTGGCCCAGTTTGGCTCGCTGATAATTGATCCCAGCTTTCTGCCAGTCTACGAAGATTAGCTACTTGGGTCATGCTACATCGCCAGCAAAATTTCCTAATAACTTCACTGCCAGCAACACAACTGCTGCCTGATTAACAACAAGATAGTATAAGCAAGAGCTTTCGGGATGCCCCAGACTTACCCCTAATGAAGAGTCACTTCCCATGCGCTGCTGTAGCTTGCTGTTTGTTTGCTCTGTTGTCCCACTGTGCAAACAAATCATCTGATTCCGCCTCTGGATCACGGGATGAATCGCTGCCGACTAAAGACAAAGAGTTTGATCCAATGTATCCGGAGAAAGTCCCTCGGACGATCGTCTTTGAACGAGACTTAAAACCCCTCTTGGAAATCAAGTGTGTCCAGTGCCACAATCACATTGATGCTGCGGATAACGCGGGGCTTAACCTCGAAACCCGTAAGACAGCTATGACCACGGGAAGAAACGCTCCGGTCATCATTCCAGGGAACTCAAAGGACAGCCTTATCGTTAGAGTCCTTGAGCTGGATGTTCAACACCCAACTAACATGCCTCCGTCTCCAGATAAAATATGGGGCGTTCGTTTAAAAATCCTCAAAAAATGGATTCGGCAAGGTGCTGTCTGGCCGAGTGATGTCAAAATGATCCGCCCTCAAGATCAACCCTACTAACCATACCACAACCATGAAACATTTTAAACGTATAGCCGCGTGTATCGATTTTTCCGATTTCTCCGGCATGGCACTCATCCAGGCACTTCACCTCGCACAAGCGGAGCAGGGCAAGATATCCGCAATCTATGTGGCAGAACCTGACGAGGTGGGTGATTTTGAAGGTAACCAGCTGATAGCAACCGATATTGCCGAGGAGAATCTACGGGATAATCTGAGACATTTCGTCAGCCACTATGGCGGGACGCCGGATCTTGTTGAGTGCAAAGTCTTAATCGGGAAGCCATCTAACGCCATCGCTAGGTATGTGCAGGAACACCCTACTGACTTGGTCGTGCTGGGCAGCCGGGGAAATGATTCCATGGCTAGACACACAGGACATTTTGCCACCAAGTGCGTGCGTCATTGCCCTGTCCCCGTTTTGTTATCCAGACGCCAGTCCCAAAAACGTTTCCGCAAAATTGTCGCCTGTATTGACTTCTCAGCGGCCTCTCAGGAGGTAGTTCGAACAGCTGCACAGATTGCTCAGGATGAAGATGCCGAGCTTCACGTCATCCACGCCGCCACCCCACCATGGCTCAAGCCAAGCCATGTCATGTATACCCTTGAGCCTATAGAAAGCAAAGATTTTCAAAAGGACTACAGCGACATGCTCCAAAACAGACTTGAGGCTCTCGTCTCCGATGTCATGGGGAAAAACCAACACAAGTTTGCCATTCATATTCTGGAGCACGTCTCACCAGACCGTGCCATCATAAACTACCTGAACGACAACCAAGCGGATCTCGCCGTGGTCGGCCGGCTAGGGCACCTCAAGCAGATCGTCTCACAGTGCTTTATCGGCACGACGGCTGAAAAACTAATATGGCACAGCCCATGTGCTGTCCTTACCGTTCCTTGCAACCCAGGAAACGAGAGTTCGTAGCTCTCAGTCACTCCTACATCTAACCACCAACCTATCTCTGCATGCAGCCTTTTACCAACATCCTCGTAGGTATTGATTATTCCAAGAACAGCGAAAACGCTCTCCGGGAAGCAGCTCGCATTGCAGGTTGGAATGATGGAGAGCTCCACTGCGTCCATATCATTGAAGATGAGGTCATCTCTATCTTCCGAAAACAAAAGGACTTCGATGAGTTCAGCGTCATGAAAACAGCTCTCAAACATTTAGAAGAGCATGTGGAAAACATCCTTGGTTCAAACCATCGCTGCCAATGCCATCTTCGCACGGGTCACCCTTTCAAGGAAATGCTCGAAGAAATCAAACGCCGAAACACCAGCCTCCTAGTTCTCGGGTCACAAGGTCTGGCCAGTAGAGACACCGATACTATGGGGGCCTTAGCCCAGAGGTGTGTCCGCAAGGCTCCTGTGGAAGTGCTTCTCGTCCGAAAGCATCAACAAACACCTTACCAAAGAATCATCGTCTGCGTGGATTTTTCAGAAACCTCCAAACGAGCCGCATACATCGCCGCAGATATCACCATTCAGGACAATGCACACGTAGAACTGCTCCATATCCACTCACCTCCCAGCTATCCCTACGGGGACGGTGTTGTTGTCCCGTCACTGACTACCAATCATCTAAAATCATACCTCACCCAGCAAACGGAAAAGCTCGAACTCATGGCTGAGAAACTGCGGGCTTCATGTGTTGACATCCCCGTAGATGTCACCATTCTCCAGGATGGCATTTTCTCCGGCATCCAGAAACACGTCGACATGTCAAACGCTGACCTCGTCGTATTAGGCACACGGGGAAAAACAGGCATCCCGGAGTTCTTTCTTGGAACCAAGGCAGAACGCATCATTGAGGCAAGTGGATGTTCTGTCCTCGCAATCAAACCCGAAGGTTTTCAGTTCGACATCTCGTGAATACCGTCCTGACTCAGCCCATGATCTTTAGGGCAAAGTAAGGTACAATACTAAGTACAATCGTTGCTATCTTGTAGTGTGCTAAATACTGAAAGTAGCCACTTAAGATGTCCTCTTTAACCATACCGAAAAAACGCATATGTGTGGTGGCTATCTGTTCACGCAGACACATCACAGCAAGAGAGGAAAGCATCAGCAGTCCAATGTTAAGCACCGAGCACCAGCCCAGAAATCTAGTTATTGATTCAATTGTATTCATGGTTTTTTGTGGTTAGTGGTTTATCAATTACCGGCGGCTCATTTGGTTCAAATATCTACGGGCCTCTCGGGCTTCATCCATCACTTTCTGATAGTCACTCCCGTGCCTTCCCGATAGCTCTAAAATCAATGCCCCTCTGAAGCCGTATTGCTCAAGCTGATCTAACACGTCCTTCCAGTTCACCCCCCCTTCTCCCGGAGGAAGGTGCTCGTCCCAATCACCATTGTTGTCATTCACATGCACCATTCGCAGATGGCAGGACAGCTTGTGAATCACTGACGACAAGTCTCCAGCCAGATGGGCATGCCCCGTATCTAGACAAGTTCCCACATGGAGGCCTTCCACTGCGCCCATGATATACATCATGTCCTGAGTCCTACCAAATAGAAGGTGTGGGAGCATATTTTCTAATAACAAAGAAAGCCCTAACTCCTTGCACCGGCCTGCAACAGCATTCACCGAATCACATGCCCTCTCCAGATGATGAAAAAACTCCTCAGCAAGAGGCCTCCCCTCCCTCTCTGGCCCAGGATGGAGCACGAGATGCCTCACCCCTATTTCCGCAGCAGCCTCAGCAGCCTTAAAAAGTTCGTTGACCGAGCTCTGCCGTCTCCCCTCATCCAATGAGGTAATATCAATATGATCTGCAAACGGCGCATGAAGGGAAAAGGGCTCTAGACCCACTTCTCTGATCCTGCGAGATGCCATCTTCACCTTATCCATATCGTGATAATCCAGGTGCTTGGGAAAAGAACAGACTTCAATCAAGCTGAATCCCCCATCCCTAACAACCTCAAGGACATCAAGGATATCCGACTCATAAAAACACCCCGTTGACATTCCGATTGGCCAATCACTCATAACATTTCTTCTTTCTGTTTGCTGACGAGTTTGTCCCGCCATGGTTTAAGGTTACACCCATGAGCATCAAAACAAAATCCCTGCTCCTGAGTTGAGACACAGTTAAAATCAACCGCCTGATCCAACCCTGTGAAAACTTGCCCAGCAAACAGACGTGTATAAAAGTGAGCCCTCATATCGGGGGAATAGATATCCCATTGCCTCCCCCATCCATGTTGCTCATCCCGGAAAATCTGGGCAATCATATGCGCAATGCTGCATGCCGAAAAACCAAGACCTAACAAACACTTGGTCAGCAGCCTCATCCCAGAAGGCTTTAGCAAAAGATCATTAGGGTAATCGATCACATGCCGCGCGCAAGGCGGCATTTCATCTCTAACTAAAGATATAGTTTCCCCTTCTTTGAGAGGAGCCGCCGCATAGAATTCATGAAATACCCATAAGGAAGATCGCCTATAAGCCTCTACCAAACGAAGCATGCCATTCGTCTGCTCTGGAATCCTCACACAAGATCGATGTGCCAGCGAAATGGTCTTCTCAACTGAATTCCTGATCTGCAATGCCGAGGCAATATCAACCTCATGAAATGGAATGGTGAAAATAGGCGGCCTCTCATCATCGCCATCCACAGCCCCGAATAAACCATTTTTCCATGGCTTAAGGTAGTTACTAAAAGGCAAGCGAATCACACGTGTCCATATAGGATCCCCATATTCTGAAATATCTATCGATACCATCTCGCGCTTCCCGTGCTTCCCCCCTCCCACATGAGTAGCTGTTATCTCCACTGGAATCTCACATTGGTCAGCTGCATTTCTTTTGATTTCATGCGCCAAAAACTCCATAATCCTCCCCAAACTATGAAATGCCTTCTCCCAGTTTGCTGTGTGTTCTCTCAGGCCCACAGAGCTCTCTGGATAAACATCACTTACGATACGCTCCTCTGTGGCCATATCTCGGATTTCATCCAGTATGTGAGATCCCTCCTCTATTCTCCACACAAAGTGATGCCCCTGACCTGTCAGTAAGTGAAGCGGACGTATGCCAAACCTCACTAATTGCTCCTCTATCACCTCTATCACCGGCTCCTGCAAGGCAAAGGATCGCCCTGGGTTTAGGTAACACTCGGCAGGAGAATCAAAGTTCACATACTCGATATCAAGGTGAACTAGCAATGAGCTCTTATCCAGCAAAGAGCGGTCAATATCCACTCTCTTTTCCATCAGTTCCAACAGCTCCCCAGCATCCCGCATCCTATCAGGTAAAACCAAGCACCCGTCTGTGTGCGTGACATAGACGGCTGTTACCTCCTGGTCCAAATCCCCACCAAGAAACTCCAAGAACCTATGGTAAACACCTGGATCGGTATAAACTCTATTCTCTGGTCTGGGCAATCGACTCATAGCGGGGTTTGCCATACTAAAGCCTCGGCCATTCTGTTCGCCGCATAACTTGCCCCATTGTCTGCGGCAATTGCCCTGTTTAGGCAAACATGCCAGCTCCCTATCTGTGATTGACACCTGTGGCAGATATGAGATCACGTTACTAGGTAGAAAATCGCAATTCTATATCCCCCCGTCCCATGTTTTCCAAGTTACCAAAGCATCTGAGGCACCTTGTAGCCTTCACCGTGTGTTATGTCATCATCTCTGCTCTGACCGCCTACCTCACGTCAAATATTGAATTCGTTTTTTATCTTCTCGTTCTCCTCGTCTTAGCAGGATTCACGCTGTTGATTCACAACCGTGTGCATTTCCCCATATCGCTCCTCTGGTGCCTGTCCTTGTGGGGGCTGCTTCACATGGCGGGCGGGATGGTGCCCATCCCCGAATCGTGGCATACCCACGGACCGATCAATGTGCTTTACAGTTTCTGGCTAATTCCGGGGTTTCTCAAATATGATCAGCTTGTCCATGCCTACGGGTTTGCCGTCGCCACTTGGGCGTGTTGGGAATGCCTCAGGGCAATCTCTCTGCACCAGGGTAACCCTGTCTTTAAAAACACACTCGGTGCCCTCACTCTCAGTCTGTTCGCTGGACTTGGCCTAGGAGCTCTCAATGAAACTATTGAGTTTTTTGCTACCCTCATCATCCCCAATACCAATGTAGGTGACTACAACAACACCGGCTGGGATCTCGTTTTCAACCTGATTGGAGGCCTCATCGCCATCTATATTATCCACAAAAAATACAGACCTCCATCCTAAGCCCATCTCTACCGCTGCCAATATCTGCAATATTCCCCACAAGATGATCATAGCTATCACTTATTTCTCCTCTAGGCTGCCATGTATCATGAAAACCACATCCCCTTCCACCCAACAACGCGTCCTGTTTTCCGTATCCGCCCAGCCGGGAAATCAGGTATACCTCTCAGGAACATTCAATAACTGGGAACCCGATTCCATTAAAATGAAAGACACGGGCAACGGGCATTTCCAGCATTCCGTGATCATCCCCAAAGGGCGGCATGAATATAAATTCATCATCAACGATGAATGGGTAGCCGATCCAGAATGCCCACACTGGAATGCCAACGAGCACGGATCGCTTAACAGTGTCATTCAAGTTACGAACTAAACGTCAGTGCTCACATGGCAAATCCCCGGATACTCATCGTAACACCGGAGGTCAGCTATCTACCTGAAGACCTCGGGAACATGGCCCGCAGCATGCGGGCCAAAGCAGGCGGGCTGGCAGATGTCTCATCTTCACTGGTCAGCGCCCTCTACCAAGCGGGAGCTGATGTCCATGTGGCTCTGCCCAACTACCGGCGCATGTTCCAAATCGAAACCAATAATCTTATCGACTCCGAACTCCGCCTCTACCACAGCAAACTGCCGGACGACAGAATCCACCTTGCAGAAGATCGGATGTTTTACTACCGCGAGCGAGTTTACAGCTCCTACAGCGGGGATAACCAGAGATTCTCACTGGCATTTCAGCGGGAAGTCATCAACAACATCAT
>JARFPV010000341.1 GCA_029288115.1 Akkermansiaceae bacterium
GGTCAGGCAATCGCCCTTCTTGTTCCAGAATCTGCTCACGTGCCTCCACACCAATGACGCGGTGGAAATCACGCACCATCATAGGAAATGGATGCGAGCCGAGGGCGGAGCCAAGAATGTAATGGGTATGCTCAACAGAAGAAACCCAATCACGTAGAGCCTCGTTCACAGCCTCTTTCAGAGTGGCCTGCCCAGCCGTGACCGGCACGACTTTTGCTCCTAACAACTCCATGCGCGCCACGTTGAGCGCCTGACGCTCCATATCGACCTGCCCCATGTATACGATACACTCCATACCAAATCGCGCGCAGACAGTCGCGGTCGCGACACCATGCTGACCGGCACCGGTTTCAGCAATGATACGTTTCTTGCCGAGTCGTTTGGCGAGCAGAATCTGTCCGATGGCATTGTTAATCTTGTGGGCGCCAGTGTGGAGCAGGTCCTCGCGTTTGAGGTAGATTTTGGCACCACCAAGCTTCTCCGTCCACCGCTCAGCAAAATACAGTGGCGTCGGACGCCCACAATATTGCTTCAACCGGTAATCGAGTTCTTTTTGAAACTCGGGGTCGGCCTTTGCTTTTTCATACTCCGCTGCAAGCACCTGCATCGGATCCATCAGGGTCTCCGGCACAAACATGCCGCCATAGGTTCCAAAGTGCCCGTGGGAGTCGGGAAGCTGCTCAGTTGTATCAGTCGTAGCCACGGGGATGATGTAATCCATGTCCACGCCTCGCGCAAGAGCGGACTTAGTTCTAAACAAACAGAGCCTCCCACGCGCAACGGTAAACTTCACTGCGTGGAACCTTGGCTCCCCGCTCAAGCTGCTGCCAATCAGCGGCATCAAGAAGATCAAGCGTACGCTCACCGATAAGCCCGGGCAAGGCAGTGGCGATGCGGGTTCGGCGGTGTAGCAACGAACACGCGTAATCGTGACCATCTTCAAGATAACTACGAGCGCGGACCCGCCAGCGTGCGGCCTCATTCATCAATTCATCCGTATCCGTAGCATTCACTCCGGGAAGGTAGCAGCGACCATTTTTCAGGTCATTTGGTAAATCACGCAGGATATTGATGAGCTGCAGACCCTTGCCGTAATTTGCGCCCCATCGGTGAAGTCGTGACGACTCCATCCGTGAAAATTTTCCTAACGCAATTTGACCCACGTCCGTCCAAAACTCCCCGACACAACCCGCGACGAGATAACAATACTCTTCAAGCTCGGCATCGAGAGTAAAGCGAAAGTCATCTCGCAGCTCGAATCGTTCAATATCGAGCCTCTGGCCTCGCAGGATATGGCCCATCACCGTGAGAATCGCATCATGGAGACGCATGCCGATGCTTTTTTGCATACCTGAAGTCGATTCGTAATGCTCGGCATTCGCGGGTGCTTCCTGTCCAGCAAGTGAGTAGAGCCAATCGAGGACACCCTGGATGTTTTCCAACAAAATACGTTCACCCTCGTGGGTTTGATGAGGCACGACCTCCTGGTGAATCCGCTCCACCCAGCTGGCAGAGTCGGCGCCCTTGAGGATATCTGCAAAACCATCGAGTAACTCTGCGCGCAGATTTGGATCAATATCTGCCGTGTCGGCAAGGGTGTCAGACGCACGTGCTAACAGGTAACCCAGACTGATCGGTTCACGCATCGCTTTCGGCAGCGCCCGGATGCTGAGATAAAACGATCTCGAAACATCCTTGAGTATTTTTTTACCGACAGACATGATCAGAGAATGGTGACTTTTTGACACCACAACGAGGGGTCGAGTTCCGTAGCTGCACGGCTCGCGA
This sequence comes from Akkermansiaceae bacterium, assembly GCA_029288115.1. Lineage (GTDB taxonomy): Bacteria > Verrucomicrobiota > Verrucomicrobiia > Verrucomicrobiales > Akkermansiaceae > Oceaniferula. Next base: position 1,789 of record JARFPV010000341.1, read on the forward strand.
TAGCATCCGCATGTTTGTGATCGATAAATGCAATCATCGTCGAACCCGAACCGCTCATCATGGCTGCATCAACCTCATCCTGGCCTAACAACCACGATTTCATCTCTGCTAGGAATCGGTGTTTATAGAATACTGGTTTCTCAAGATCATTGACGATTTCTCCCCAAGGCATGTTTTGTGCTGAGTAATCGATTCCATACACAGCGTCAGCATTAAGGCAATTCCGGTAGGCGTCTGGAGTGGAAACACCGAATCCGGGTTTAAGTAAAAGGATAGATGTTCCCGATAATCCCCCAATGCTCACTGGCTCCACGGTTTCTCCCCTACCCCTGATCATGCAGGATTGTTGATAGATAAAAAAAGGAATATCGGAACCAATCTCCGCAGCTAAAGAAGCGAGATTTTTCAGAGATACCCCCGTATCCTCCAGCTCATTGAGCGCCAGCAAGGTAGTTGCTGCATCACTGCTGCCACCGCCCAGCCCGGCTCCGTGCGGGATATTTTTCTCAAGAGAGATTTTCCACTGACAGGATCGCCCTGTTTCACGTTCAAACAAGCGGACTGCTCGAGTTACCAGATTGGTCTCATCAAGGGGAACGCCGGGGGCATCGCAGTGGAGTGAAAAATCATCCGCCTTTTCAAAATGCAGCACATCACAGAGATCGAGCGGCGCCATCAGGCTCTCCAGTTCGTGAAAACCATCAGACCGCTTACCCAGCACCCTGAGGGTG
>JARFPV010000440.1 GCA_029288115.1 Akkermansiaceae bacterium
CAGTGACTGACCACCAGCGGTATTGATTTGATTACACGATCGTTGGCTTACCAACCATCAGTGTCGTCAGGAGCGTGATCCTCGGCAGTTGTACCGTAGTCGTCGCATCCTGCTGCAGCTGTTCCCACGGTAGGGTAAGTAGCAGTCTCAGTGTAGGCACCACCGTCGGTAGGACAGGTAGGCTCAACCTCGATGTAGAGACCTGTGCCGTAAATGGCGGTCGTGTCGAGGGTGTCGCCAATGTCGATTCCCTTGAGGTTCTGGTTAGCGCGAACAGCCTGGTGGATGTTACGGATGTTGAGGATACAAGCGGCACGGTCAGCACCCTTCTTGTAGATGTTCGCTCCGATAAAGAGCACGGCAATCAGGGTGAGCAAAACGAGGATCACAACGGTGATCTCGATAAGTGTCATTCCTGGCTTAATTTTGGTGTTTGCAGTTTTTGTCAGTTTCATTGTTTTTTTTCTGTTGTGTTGTTTGTGGCAGATTGCCACGGATTTGAGAGCACCATCACACACATTAAACATACTCGGTATCTTCTCTATGCATTCTTGTGTTCTCAAAAGTTTCTTCGGAGATCTTACCCTCCTGTAAAAGGCTTAGTAGTTTTTCATCCCATGCGATGTTGCCGGAACGTTTGATGGCATCCTCAAGTGCGCGGGCACCCTTGTCGTATCCGCCGATGGCGCTGGATACCGAATCCTCATTATTTTGCAGGAACTCGTATGTGAGCACTCGACCATCAAAGCCGCTCAACAGCCCCTGGGAGTGAATGAAAATCAGGATCTCACTCAAGCGGTTCAGTACGGCAGGATGGTTTTCCCTTGGATACATTTCCAAAATACGTCCCATGGTCTTAACGGCACCCGTGGTGTGCAGCGTAGAAAGCACAAGGTGACCGGTCTGGGCAGCCTCCATGCACGTTTCCATGGCCTCTCGGTCACGTATCTCCCCGAGGAGTATCACGTGTGGCGCCTTACGTAAAACGTCCTTCAAACCTTGACGGTAGGATGCCACATCACGCCCCACCTCCTGCTGGGTTACGATACTCGGCGCCATGCATTTCTGACCTGGATTATTTGGGTCATCCATATCTGCTTGATAGTGATATTCCACATGATCCTCAACGGTGACAATGTGCTTAGGATGTTTGCGGCGGAGCCAATCAATAATGGCTGCAAGTGTGTTTGATTTACCTGAACCAGTGGGGACCGTCACGAGACACAAACCATCACGTCTTTGAACGGCCAGCTTAAGCATTTCCGAAGTATCGGGG
>JARFPV010000554.1 GCA_029288115.1 Akkermansiaceae bacterium
TGCGCAGGAGGAAATGCACCATTTCTCTGCCTTGCTTTTCAGGTGGTTGATCAGGATTTTTTACGTGTTGCTTTTTTGGTGACGGGCTTTTGGGCTACTCTCTTTTTTGTGGTAACTCGTTTGGCTGTTTTCTTTTTGGGCGGAGAGAGAAAGTTGGTTGAAGGGATGACGACGGCGGGATAGGGGCCGCGTCCGGTGGCAGCGCGGATGATTTCCCGTGCGGCACCGAAGAGCATGGCGGGGGCGTTGGCTTTTACGACGGTTTCGAGGCGTGTTTTATCGATGATGGAGAAGGCGTAAACTTCTCCCTGCAACTCAAGTTCAAACTTGTAGGGGATATTGCGTCCTTTGGGAATAGTTTGCTTAATGACCATGATGACACGCCACGTGCTTCCTCCGTCTTCACTGAAGTCAAAATGTTCGACCTTGTTTGCGACTTCGATCGTATCGAGGTCCGCGTCTACCTTGCCCTCAGGATCGTATTTTTGGTTGGCCTCGAGGTTGAGCTTCGTGATGAAGTAATCGGTGAGTTGAAGTGGTGCTGGCTTCATAAATTTACCGTTTTGTGTTTCTTAGAGGATTCGATAAGTTGCTCTACTGCTTCGGGTGGAGGGCTGGTATTTTTGAAGTTGTGGTAGTAGATGTTTGCAGGGCGGCTTGTGAAGAATCCGGACTTTCCTTCTGTTGTCACGCGGGCTCCTTGGATCGCCATGAGTTCGGTGGGGGTGATGAATCCTTCGTCGAGCAGGCGGAGGAATTTGTTGTAAGTGCTGGTGGGGAGGCCGCGTCCGTTTTCCCAGCGGGAGAGGGTTTTCTTGCCGCAGCCGATGAGATCAGAGAGTTTGTCTTGTGTTAGGTTGAGGCGTTTACGTAGGGTCTTGATCTCGCTGCCGTGTAGAAGGCCCATGGCTTGGGCGGTGGTCTTCTCTATGAGCTCTCTTGATTCGAGGGTTACGAAGTCTTCACCGTCTTTCTGGTAGACTTCGATCTGGATGGTTTTGACATACTCTGCCTCTTTGTCCTCTGTGGCAGGCAGGTGGATTTTGAATGGGACTTTGCGTAATTTTTGTTTCATCGTTTTTTGTTGAGATGGTCTTCGATGCGTTGTTGTAAATCGCCTTTGCGGTCGATGTGTAGGGAGAAGAGGTCAATGTTGAGCTGATCTTCGTGCAGCCCGATTTTAGCGAAAAGAGGTGTTGGACTATTGAGGGGGTGAGGGCAGAGGAAGGCCCATGCTTCGCAACGTTTTTGATGTGATTTGGTGCGCATATCGACTACACATTCTCCCATGAGGTTTGGTGTGCGTAGGGTTTTGATACAGTGCTTATAAGCCATGTCTTCAGAATGAAAACCGAGAAGAAGCCGTTCATTGAGGGCAGTGAATGTCCATTCAATGGTTGCGGGGTCACCCTCTTCCAGAAGCTTGATTACGGGGTCCGACCAGCGCTTGGGAATCGGTGCGATGAAGTTCTTTGCCATTTTGTGTTCACGGTTAAAAGGTATCAATTGATACCTTGGTGTCAACTGTTTTTTAAGTTTTTCTGCAGCGTCTATTTAGATCAAGTGGATAGGCTGGATTCGATGAGGGTGATTTGGCGGTCGAGTTCGACTTCGGCTATCTTAATGGAAGGTAAGCATGTGATCTGCTCGGCGTAGTCTCCGTAACCGACCCCCGTGTTGTTGAGGATGTGGGCGTAGTTCCAGACTTTTTGGACTATGGCGGAGGAGTCGTTGCTCATAGAGGATG
>JARFPV010000558.1 GCA_029288115.1 Akkermansiaceae bacterium
AGTCCGCATCGAGCAGCGCGAATGGAAAAGCTACCAAGACATGATGTCAAAGCTTGGTAACGAAATCACGACCGGAGGCTGGATCGGCGATTACCCGGACCCCACCACCTTCCTCGACAATTGGAAAAAAGGTGACGGCAACAACAGCACCGGATGGAGTAGCGAGGAATACGAAAAGCTCCTGGGCAAGGCTGAGCTAGCTACGGATCCGGCAGAACGTATCAAACTGCTGCGCCAAGCCGAGACCATCTTTTTGAACGAACACCCCATCGTCCCGATCTACTGGCACACCAGCGTCTACCTGCTGCATAACTCAGTAAAAAACTGGCATCCCCTTCCGCTTAGAAACCAACCCTACAAGTTTCTCGATCTGGAGAAGTAATCACCCCGCAAACTCCAATCCTTTTCTATCATGCTACGCACCATCATCAGCCGCCTCCTCCAGGGCATCCTCTTCGTGTTTTGTTTGCTGGCGATCACCTTCGTCCTCATTCGCATGATGCCGGGCGACCCGTTCACAGGAGAAAAATCTCACGCTGCCCACATCATTGAGAAAAACCGGAAGAACTTCAGCTTAGACAAGCCTGTTCCTGTCCAATTCGGCGTCTATCTGGCCACGCTCGCACAAGGCGATATGGGTGACTCTCCCACTCGCGAACAGAAAGTCAGCACCATCATCAAACATTCATTCCCCGCCTCACTGATCCTCGGCTTAAGCAGCATGATCGTTGCTATCCTGATCGGCATCCCCGCGGGCATCATCGCCGCCTTAAAAAAGAATTCTTTGATCGACTATGGCTCCATGGTCGTGGCGATGATCGGCATCAGCATCCCATCGTTTGTCATTGGGCCACTACTCGCAAGCTACCTGGCGATGAACATTCCCTTCCTCAAAGTCGCTGGCTGGGGTGACCCCTTCGACTGGATTCTACCATCCATCACTCTGGGGGCTGCCACCGGTGCTTATCTGGCACGCATCACGCGTGGCGGCATGCTGGAAGTGATCAATCAGGACTACATCCGTACAGCCAAAGCCAAGGGTGTCAGCCAGTTGAGCCTCATATTCAAGCATGCGATCCGCGGGGGTATCATCCCGGCTGTCGCCTACGTCGGCCCCGCCTTCGCCATGCTACTTACAGGATCTTTCGTGGTGGAAACGATTTTCCAGATCCCGGGAATGGGGCAGCACTTCGTCACGGCAACAAAGGATCGCGACTACTTCCTGCTCCAGGGAGTGGTTCTGCTATTCGGCACACTCATCGTGTTAGCAAACCTCGCTGCCGATATCGCCCTCGTATTACTTAACCCCCGCCTGCGTGAGGCCTAGCCCATTTCCAATTCAATAATCTCATATCATGACTTCTGAAAACAAAGCCGCAAAAGACGTCATCAAAGGCCAATCCCTTTGGTCAGACGCCTGGCTACGCCTGAAGAAAAACCATATGGCCGTGCTGAGCATGGGAGTGCTGGCACTGATTTTTCTGCTCTGCTTCATATTGCCAGCCATCGGTAATGCAAATGCTCCGGAAGACCCCGCCATCCGCGCTACAGAACACTGGTTCAAGGATCCAAACTACCAAAACCTCAACAACACGTTTGCCTCTCCCAACGGCGAGCACTGGCTCGGCACCGACCAGGCGGGAAGAGACCTTTTTTCACGCCTGCTCTATGGCGGCCAGATATCCCTGCTCGTGGGGCTCGTTGCCACCACAATTTCCGTCATCGTCGGCGTCGCCTACGGTGCCATCGCAGGCTACTCGAGTGAAAGAACTGATTCGCTGATGATGCGTATCGTCGATATCCTCTACGGACTGCCGTTCCTTGTCCTCGTCATTCTCTTCTCATTGCTCATTTCAGAACACATGAAGGCGTTGTCCGAATTCCTGATCAATGACTGGGGATGGGAAAGTGTCTTCGTCAAAAAATACGCCAACCTGATCCCTCTTTTCATCGCCATTGGCGCGCTTGGCTGGTTGACCATGGCACGTGTGGCACGGGCTCAGGTCATGAACATCAAAAAACAAGACTTCGTTGAAGCCGCCGTCTCACTGGGATTAAAAAAATCAACCATCCTCATTCGTCACATCCTGCCGAACATGATCGGTCCGGTGATCGTTTACACCACACTGACGGTCCCAAGTTTCATCCTGACAGAAGCAACCCTTTCCTACCTCGGAGTCGGTGTACAATCGCCTAACAGCTCATGGGGGATCCTGCTCCAAGAAGGTTCTCGTTACATGGAAACAAACGCCAGATTACTGATCGTTCCTAGTATCGTTTTCTCCCTGACCCTGTTTGCCTTGAATTTCCTAGGTGACGGACTGCGCGACGCTCTCGACCCCAAGGCGAGCAAGGATTAAAAAACATCCGCCTACTGGCTCACCTGCAAGCAACTCAGCATTTTTACCGCAAGGTTGCTTGAGTGGCTCTCGTAGTGGGGATAGAATAATTAAAATTCCTGAATCTCTCACCAGAGATTTAGAATCGATCCCTCGTCACGATCCAGCTTCAGCCAGGCACCCATGCATCCAGCAAATTCTAGTTCTATTTCCGAATGGTCTCGGATCACCCTTCGATCAGTGTCTATTTGTTTTCTCATTTCTTTGATTGGGTGTGATCGAACAGAACCGGAGAACTCTACTGAAACCAGGAACGAATCGGCCCAATCCAGTGCACCAGCACACGGTGAGAAAATCGATTACAACCGCGATGTTCAGCCTATATTATCCTACTACTGCTACCATTGCCACGGGCCTGACACCAATACAAGAGAGCCCAAGGAAAAACCCCTGAGACTCGATCTTCGCGATGAGGCATTGGCCTATGAGAACAGCAAGGGAACGAAAACCATCGCACCAGGTAAGCCCGACGCCAGTGAGCTCGTTCGCCGGATCGAATCACACGATCCCGATCTGATGATGCCTCAGGACAAGGAAAAATTACTCAACAAAGAGCAAATTGCCCTACTACGCCGCTGGATCAAGGAAGGTGCCGAGTTTCGCAACCACTGGGCTTATGAAAAACTTGAAAAGCCAACTATCCCGCAAGCCCAGGACTCTGGTTGGGTCAGGAATGACATTGATCAATTCATCCTCAACCGACTCTCCCAGGAGGGGCTGAAACCAAACCCGGAAGCAGACAGGAATACGCTGATCCGTCGGGTCACACTGAGCCTAACAGGACTCCTCCCTACTCCTGAGGAAATTGAAAAATTCATCAATGACCCTGCCGGGCAGGATATCGCTTACGCCAAGGTGGTGGACCGCTTACTCGCATCCCCCGCCTACGGTGAGCACCGCGGCAGGTATTGGCTCGATTATGCACGCTATGGTGACACCCACGGCATTCACGTGGACGCCTATCGGCATATCTGGCCATACAGGGACTACGTGATCAATAGCCTCAACCGGGACAAACCGTTCGACCGCTTCACCCGAGAGCAACTTGCTGGCGACCTGTTGCCCGATGCCGACCTCGATAGTGTCGTCGCCACCGGATTCATCCGGGCCGGACTGGCAAGTGGTGAAGGCGGCACCATCCCTCAGGAACTCTGGGTCAACAACAAGCGCGAACGGACTGAGGCATTTGGCTCGGTCTTCATGGGAATGACCGTCGGTTGTGCAACCTGCCACGACCACAAGTACGATCCCATGTCGATGGAGGACTTTTACTCACTCTCGGCCTACTTTGGTAACATCAACGAAAAACCCTACCACAACGACAAACCTAACTGGGCACCATTTCAAGTTCTTCCATCCGATGAAGATCTCACACAGTATAACAAACTACTCAGAGAAAAAACCATCGTCCGCAAGCAGTTAAACGACATCTATGGACAATCGTGGAATGATCTCGCCAAGTGGTTAGCTAGTGACCATGGCCCCAAGGAAATCGACCGCAAGCATCTTGCCACTCACCTACCTCTCGATGAGGGTCAGGGAGATCACGTCAGGGAAACCATTCAAAACAAGACTTACAAGTATGAAGGGGCACCACCCCAATGGGACGAGTATCCCCTCTTCTCGGGATCATTCCGCCTCGACAACAACTCACGATTCCAACTGCCTGAACATGGTGACTTCGATAAAGACCAGGCGTTCAGTGTTTCTTTCTGGATGCGCTGGAATGAGGAACCACTCGGCCAGGGAGCACGCACAGGAGGTATCGTATCACGCATGGATGGAAAAGAGCTACGCGGCTGGGATGTTTACCTCGAAAAAGGGCAACTCATGGCCCACTTTATCCACCAATGGCCTGAAGACGCCATTGTCGTCAAGACAGGCGAAAAAATCCCGCGCACAAAATGGGTTCACGTCTGCATGACCTACGATGGCTCAGGAAAGGCCGCTGGCGTGAAGATCTACCAAGCAGGAAAAGAAGTCTCCACAGAAACGACCAAAGACAAACTCACCGGGACAATCAAAACCAGGACCCCGCTGAACCTAGGCCGCAGGGGGGGACCGGATTCCCACGCCAGTCCACTACGCGCCACCGGGTTCCAGGATGTGCGAATCTACAGCCGTGCGCTGACAAGCAACGAAGTCGTTCGTTTACCATGGGCCTGTCTCTTATACAC
>JARFPV010000259.1 GCA_029288115.1 Akkermansiaceae bacterium
GTGGTAAGCCGTGGACAAAACTTGGGCTATGCCATCCGAAACCAGCAGTGGCGGTATGGCAAATGGCCGGATGGCGAGGAGCTTTATGACCTCACCAAAGACCCGCATGAACGCAATAACCTGGCCAATAACAAGCAGTTCAAAAAGCAACTCGACGCCATGCGCAAGGCACTGGCTGAAAAGAAAAAGTTAGCGGCTGGGCAGAAACCTTGAGGGGGATATTTTTTCTGAAGGTTTCGCGATAGTAGGACCCCGCGCCTGCGGGGTCGGCAGGATATGTGAATGCGCTGGGCTTGGGTTGATTATTTCATCCGATTTCATCCGAGCTATCTGTGTTAAGGATTTGCTCAACACAGATTGACGCAGATGACCACAGATCAAGAATATCCGCAATCATACTAACAGAACTATTACTTGTTCACCGGAAGCGTCGCCACATACTCCTGGCTTTCCTTAGAGAGCTGGTCGATCTCGAACACATGGTTTTTGCCGCGCGAGGTGAAGTAGAGATGCGTCTTCGATTTGCCGGTAATCTTGGCAGTGATCTGGGTGCCTGCGCTGTTCGTCAGTGAGTGGCTAACAGGATAAACGCTTTTTTCGACGATCCCCACCGTTTCGCGCGCAGCACGCTGGATGATCTTCATTTCTTCCTGCGGGATGTTGCCACCGAATTGAATTGTCCCTGGGTCTTTGGAAAAGATCGTGGCGTAAAACACACAGGCTGCCAGGTAGGCGCCTTTTCCCGATGGATGGCTGCCGTCACGAGCATACAGGGCTTTTCCCAGGTCGGGATTCTCTTTTCTTACCACCGCCCAGGTGTCGCCAACCGGCGCGAGGATGGCATCGCATTGCTTGGCGACAGATGTGTAGTTCTTGCTCAGCACATCCTGCATCGACTTGTAATCGGGGAACCGCTTGATGTTCATCTTGTCTCCATCGCGTCGTCCCCAAGTCTGATAGAAAACCGTTTTTGCCCCTGAGGCGTCGATTAGTTTATCCAGCCCGATGGCGGCATTCTTGAATTTGTCCGGGAAAACTGCCGGCGTCTGGCTCTGGTCCTGAAGAACGACAAAGTCCCATTGACCATCCTTGATTTTTTGGGTCGTCGACGCGTTCTTCAGATGAAACTCGAGGTTCTTTCCACCGGGTGAGATATACTCGATTTTCACCGATGATGCTTCCGGTGACGCAGCAACGAGTTTGGAGAAAGTGCCGCGGATCCCTCCGGTGTAGCTGTTGCCGACGAATAGGATCCTGACATCTTCCGCAGCTGTGACTGCGGCCGGGGAGATTATTCCCAGCAAGATGGTGAGAGTGAGAATGATGCGTTTCATGAAAAATGAATAGATTGGCGATGGATAAGTATACCGGATGGGGTGGGGT
>JARFPV010000700.1 GCA_029288115.1 Akkermansiaceae bacterium
GAACTGGGTCGTGGCGGAATACTTCGCCACGACCCAGTTCCTGCTCAATCGGGGTCTGCGGGTGCCGCAGGATGTTTCCCTGATCTGCTGCAACATCGCCCCGTATTTCAACCGCTACCAGCCGTCGATTTCGCACGTCCGCTGGAACGACCAGCTCATCGTGAACCGGATCGCACGCTGGGCGAAAAACATCAGGCTCGGCAAGGAGGACACCCGCCAGACGAGAATTAATACCGAGTTCGTCGAGGCCGGAACGGTGGGGAGGGCGCCGCAGGGTTGAAATCGGGGAATATCCAACAGCCAACATGTAATATCCAATTTCCAAGGGTTGATTATTCATTTTCTGACCACCCTCCGTCGCTCAAGCTATGGCGGGCAGGCAGGAATACACGGAACGACTTGGGTTGGGTGCTTGGGTTGGGTGCTTCCCCCTACGCCGAGGCTACGGAGGACACGGTGGGTTGCCGGGCGACCCAGCCTTTGCATGAAGCTACGGCGGGCAGGGCAAGAGTGTCGCCCCTCCCTAGCCCCGCGAAGCGGGTTGAAGTAGGGAGTGTGGACACTCCTGTCCACAGCGGAGGATGTGTGCAGTAGCCCGTCTTGAGGTGGGGCGGATACTAACAGCGAACGACTTATTTCTTTTCCATTTTCAGATTGGCTTCGGCAAATGCCTTACCAATCAGCGCCATCGTCTTGGCGCAGCCGAGGTAGTGGTAACCTGCGTTGGACGCACCACGTTTCCACATGGCCTCGTCGGCGGGTGTGATCAGTTTGGCCCGGAACTCCTTGAGGTAGGCTTGCTGCTGCTCCTTGGTCATCTTGCCGTCCTTGTTCGCATGGTCTTTGTGTTTTGATCGCAGGAAATACCCCATCTGCCGGACCTTTCCGTGCTTGGCCTCGATTTCCCCAAGGGGTTCATCCCAGTAGGGTGCTGTCTCCACGGCAAGCACATTGCCGTTGAACTCGGGGAGCGATGCGGGCGCTGCCATGGCTTGCCTGAAATAGTTAGGTTTGTCCTGCACGCCTCCCACACCCATCACGCCGATCACAAACGGCATCTTGGGTGCGTTAAATTCCTTGCGCACGTCACGGATGAAATGCGCTAACAGATCCGAGTAGAGACCGTAACGCCCCGGTTTATCGGGATGCGGGTATTCGTGAGTGGCAACCATATCATTCCACCCCTGGAACCAGACAAAGCCAGCCAGCTCATAACCCTGCTTGGCATCGTAGTCCGGATAGACCTGCTTGATATCAGCTAACACCTTCTTTACGTGATCCGCCATCAATCGGTAGTAATGCCCGGTGGCGGCTTTTTTATCCTTCTTCCACTTTTCGAAGTCCTTGGGGATCCCGTGGCCTTCCTGCTTCGGGTAGTTTTTCAACTGCCATTCATTCAGTTGATACGGCCCCGCACTGGGTGGTCGGAAATCGGTGTGCAGACTCTTGCCGCCCCAGGCGGTTTTGATGATCAGGACCGGACCGTCGTGCGTCTTTTGCATCGTCAGACCAAAGGTGAACTCCGGGCCAATCTTTGAACCGTCCGCACCAAAACCAGTCGTCAGCTTTCCCTTTTTCGTCATACCAATCATGGGTTTCCCCCACCCTCCTCTGCCAGTCAAATAACTGATATAGACGTCCTTGCAGACACGCGGCTTCCCATCTTTGTCGCGCATCTCATTCAGCAACGGCGCGGTAGCAGGATCATCGCCCATGTAGTCAAAAGTCTCAACCTTGGCGTGCCCTTCCATATTCGACTGCCCTGCCAGAATGTAGATTTTAAGTGGCTTGGCCTGCACGGATGGTTGCAGGGCAAATCCTGTAATCGTCAGGGCGGCCAGGAAGATCCCTGCTATTCTATGCGTTATGATCATGCGATTATTTTTTCTCCGGAGCTTGCAGCAGGTTGAGTTCGTGGATCGACCAGAAAAGCCTGTGCGTACCGGTTTGGGTAATGCGCACGTAGCGGGCCTTTCGCTCGGGGAATTCGATCGTTACCTTGGGCGACCTTTTTTCTTTGTGCTTGATCGGCTGACTCCAGTTCTTGCCGTCGGCGGAAAACTGAATTTCGCAGCCACGCGGGAAGTCTTTAAGTGAGTTAGCGGAGTCGAGAATAACACCGGCGACCTTGGTTTCTTTCGGTAGCTCCACCTGCACCCACATCCCAGGCTTCATTCCCTCGCCTGTGGTGTAACGGGTGTCGAGTGCACCGTCGATGGCACGCTTCGCCTCACCCGACTTATGGCTGGCGCTCAGCTTCCATTTTTTTCTGTTAGCAATCACCTGAGGCACGCTGGCCTTCAGCTCAGCCTCGGTCCATGGTTTTTTACGGTCTGCGTTTTCTTTGCGAACACGCTCGACGTCCTGAGTGGTAATGAATCCCGACTGGTTGCCGAAGCTGTTCTTCACGTAGGAAAGCACAGCTGCGACCCACTCGTCGCCGTTGCTACCCATGGCAATCATTTCACCGGGGTATGTTTTTCCTTCGATCGGCCCAGTGATACCGTGGAGGACCACCTTGACTGCGAGGTCGGGGTGGGCGTTGAGCATTTTCGAATTCACGAATGATGGTGCCATCCGTTGTTTCTTACCTTTGGCATCGGTGACTTGCATTCCCTTGCCGTCAGCACCGTGACAGGAAAAGCAGAGGGATGCATAGATCGTCTTACCTTTCTTGAACTGGGCAAGCTGCTCATTACTCATCCTGGGTGGTATGGGGCTTTTACCTCCACGCAGCATCTTGCTGATCGTTTTCACACCATTACTGCTAGAGGCGTCTGCCGTTGCGCTAACGAGTTCTTTATAGTTGGGAAACTGCAGTAGTTTCGCGGTCAACATCGACTGGATGGCAACGTCGGGATCGGTGTCCTTGGCCATGGCGGAAATGTCTTTTTGTAGATCGGTCTGGCCCGCTTTGTAGAGTGTTTCGCCCGCCCGGATGGCGGCGCGGCGGACTGAGGCATGTTCGTCCTTAAACTTCTCACGCACGAATTCTGGTGTGAGTGCGCCGATTCCCTCCAGCGTCCAGAGTGCGTGCATGCGTGCGAGGTCGAGCTTGCTGCTGCGCGCCATTTTTTCCAGTGCCGGGACAACGGACTTGTCGGCGCGAAGAACGAGCAGCTTTTGTGCGGTGTCACGCCACCAGCCGTTCGGGTGCTCGAGGTGGGCGACCAGTTGGGCGGACGACTCATTGAGCATCTTGGGTTTGGTCGTGTCGCGTTTGAAGTCCTTGTGCACGAGACGGTAGATCCGCCCACGCTGGATATTTTTAGCAAAGCCATAC
>JARFPV010000094.1 GCA_029288115.1 Akkermansiaceae bacterium
GTTGTCGAAGAGCCTTGATCCGTCGATGTCCTTGGCCTCCTTGAGTCGATCGATAAAGTGGGCGAAAAGCGCTGAGCATTTTTTATCTCGTTCGCGGGATGCGAGGATACGAGGCTGGGAAAACCCATAGTGGCTGAGTGAGTGTGCCTTGAGTTTGATGCCCATGCCGTCGAGTAGTGAGCATACAGGTTGTCGGTAGGTCACAACGTTGGTCATGCCGGTTTGCAGGGCGATGATGATCATGTCGTACATCAGGTGGATGGCTTTTTCTCCGGTCAGTCCCTCGGGGGGAGCTGAGAATGGTGCTTCGGGTTTTGGCATGTCGGCCCACTTGGCCTGGCGTTCGAGGCCTTTTTCCACTTGTCGGATACCAGTGAAATACTCGTCGAGCTTTTCCTGGTCGCCTTTGCTCAGGGTGCGTTTCATGCCGCTGCCATCGATGCGGACGAGATCTAGGATGCTTTGTTTTTTCTTCAGTCGGGCATCCAGCGCGGCTCTTGAGTCGTTGGGGTTGGCGAAGAGGGTGTGGAACAGATCCAGCGGGCGCTTGATGCCGGGGATGGGTTTGCCAGCTTCATCCCACGAGAGCGAGAGGCCCGCGCCGTGACCTGAGTTTTGTGAGCCGTCGGCTTCCTTGGCGGAGAGGATGAGGGATTCGAAGCGGGTGTTTTTGCCGAGATGCTCGGCGATGATTTGGTCGCAGGAAATCGAGTTATGGAATCGTTTGCCCGGGGTGCCGGCTACGTTGGCACCAGTGAGGTAGGAGACGCTGCCGCCGTGCGGGTCGGTAGCGCCGTGATTGGTCAGGTTCGACACCATGGTGATGTCGTTCATGTGACGGGCGAGGGGTGCCATCCCTTCGGTCATGCCGATTTCGGCGAATCGCCCTGCTTTTTTCGGGTAAAAGGTATCCTTGGTGAACCCGAATCCGCCGCCGAGGAAGATCATGCGTTTCGGGGGAGTAGCGGATACCGCCTTGGCTCCGGCGAATGATTCAAGGAAGGGGAGTGCGAGCATCGCTCCTCCGGTGCGGAGAAACGAGCGGCGAGATGTTGTATGGGTGTGGAATGACATGCGAGAAATGCGAAGTGGTGTCTAATACGCCTGCTGTTTTTTTTTTATTATCCTCTTTTTTTAGGATGGGGATATAAGATGGAAGATGCAAGACTCGAAGATACAAGATGCTAGCTCCAATTCCACAGACTACTCGTTGCCTTGCCGCGTTACTCCTCAGCCTGATCGGCACCTGGTGCGGGCTGGACGCGCAGAGTGATCGCCCAGCAAAACCCAACATCGTGCTCATTCTGACGGATGACCTGGGTTGGCAGGATGTGAAGTGTTATGACATTGATGATCCATCGCCGATGGAGACGCCTAACATCGACAAGCTCGCAAAGAAGGGGGTGAAATTCTGGCAAGCGTATTCCCCGGCTCCGACCTGTGCGCCATCGCGCTGCGCGATCATGAGTGGCAACCATCCTGCACGGGCGCAGAAGACACACGTTGTGGGTGGTGCTCCGCCTACACCGAACCATAAGACCGGTTGGAAAGTCATCGCGCCATGGTACAGCGGGCGTATGCCGGCCGATGAGGTTACGCTGGCGAAGGTCTTGCGAAAGCATGGTTATAGCACCGGGCATGCTGGAAAGTGGCACATGGCGATTGACCACCATGCTTTTCCCCAGCCCGAGGACCAGGGGTTTGATTGGACGCGGAGTAATCGCGGAGCGCGTTCGCCGATGCAGCCTAGCCGGATCACGGCTTTTGCCACGAACAAGCAGGGTGACAAATTTCGTCTCGATGCCAATGGTTTCCCGTATCATGAGAACAGCGAGGATGCCTTGGCCTTTCTCAAGCAGCAGAAAGACAAACCGTTTTTTCTCTACTACGCCACCTGGCTGGTGCACTCGCCGATCCATACGCGGAGCAAGCAGCTTCTGGATAAATACTGCAAGAAGCTCAAGATCGATCCTGCGACACTGAAGGAAAAAGGTTGGGAGGGCAAGGGGCAGACGAATCCTTTTTACTGTGCGATGGTCGAAGAACTCGACTATTACGTTGGCAAGGTTTTTGACTATCTTGAGCAGACCGATGACCCACGTTGGCCCGGGCACAAGCTGAGTGAGAATACCTATGTGATCTTCACCTCGGATAATGGCGGCATGGAAGGTAGCCCGGGGGAGATCTATACGGACAACTACCCGCTCGATAAGGGGAAGATCAGTGCCATGGAAGGAGGGACCCGCGTGCCGCTCATCATCACGGGGCCGAAAGTACCTAAGAATGTGGATTCGGATGTCATGGTGAACGGGCTCGATTTTTACCCGACGATCCTTTCGCTGGTGGGTGTTGAAAAGCCGAAGGGCAAGCACCTGGACGGCTGTGACTTGTCTGGTTTGTTAGAAAATCCCGATGACCCTAAGCGCGTTAAACATGCCAATGGTGCTGTCCGCGATAGCATGATGTGGCATTTCCCGAATAGTGCCGCGATGGAGAGCACGATTCGTGTCGGCGGTTATAAACTGGTGCGGAACTACGCGCATATGGATGACCCGAGAACGCCTGAGCTCGAGCTCTACGAGCTGTATCGATCAGCTGAAGGAAAACAGATACGGGTCGATATCGAGGAGGCGAATAACCTTGCGGAAAAACTGCCGAAGCTGGCCAAGGAAATGAATGCCAAGCTCACGGAGAGGCTGACGGAGATGAAGGCAAGTTACCCGTATCTGAACCCGCACTATCGAAGACCGCTTGCCGGCAAAGAGAAAGTTTGCGAGGTGGCTTCCTTCCGGATGGAGGGACGAAAGGTTGAAGTATCCTACCGGGAAAAGGGGGCCAAGGTGGTGCGGGCGGATCTGATCTACACGCTCAATGGGGGTGAACGTTACGAGGAATGGTTCCGTGCCCAGGCTGTGCTGGCACCTGGGGGCAGGGTGACTGCAACCTTGCCGAAGGGCACGACGCATTATGTGTTCAATCTCATCGATGAGAATCAATTTCTACGCAGTTACCCAGAGCTTCCGGACATGGGGCAGCTCAGGAAAACAAAATCCAAGTACTCGGCCTATGCACTGAGTGTTAAAGCCATTTCCGAGCTTGATCAATTACCTGGTCAGGATGCCGCTAGAAAAAAACTCAAACCTGATACACAGTGGGTCTATAAAACGGTCAATGGCAAGGAACTCAAACTCGATGTGTTCCTTCCGAACGGTTACCCTGCTGCGAACAGGAAATACCCTGTCTTTGTTGTTTACCATGGTGGCAGCTGGAGGTCGGGGGAAACGAGCTGGCACTACCCGGATTGCGCCTACTGGAGGAGCCGCGGTATGGTTGCGGTGTCGGTGGATTATCGACTCAAGGACCGGGACAAGGTTGAGGTGCCGCTCGAGTGCGTGAAGGATGCCAAGACGGTGATTCGTTATCTTCGCAGTAACGCATCGAAATTAAAAATCGATCCTAACAAAATCGTTGCGGCCGGTGGCTCGGCGGGTGGCCAGCTCGCTGCAGCACTGGCAACGGTTACGGATCCCCGCACCAATGATAGCACCCACGACCTTGCCATTTCCTGCAAACCAAATGCCGTGGTGCTCTACAATCCCTACTTCAAGTGCGCTGCCTATCTCTCGCCGCCGGAGCACATTACGAAAAACCTGCCGCCGACCATTACTTTTTTAGGCGACCAGGATACGGCGATTCCGGTTCCAAGTTTGAAGAAATTCCATGATGCACTGAAAACCAAGGGTAATGCCTCTGAATACTACGTCGGTATCGGAGGGAAGCATGGTTTTTGCAATGGTCGCAATCCACGCAACCCGTACTTCTACTGGTCGGTGGGGTTGACGGACCGGTTTCTCGTCAAGCATGGGTTGCTTAGCGGGCCTTCGAAGGTTGCCATTCCCCGTGGAG
>JARFPV010000148.1 GCA_029288115.1 Akkermansiaceae bacterium
CCCACCACAAGCCGGCGGCGTGCCTGTACTAGAAAAGCCACAGCAGAAACCCACGCCCCCCCCCCCGCACGAGAGCGACCACGACACCCACCTCGACCGTAATTAAATCCAGCCGCCCGAGCGGCACATTCTCATCCCGTATCCATCAAACGAATACCAGCCACCCATCCATCGCAAAGACCAAGATACATGTAGGACTTGAAATTGGCACCACCAAGACGTGCATGGTGGTAGGCGAGGTGAAGCTGGATGGCTCGGTCAAAATCCTTGGTGTCGGCGAGACTCGCAGCGCTGGAGTAAGGAAAGGGGAAATTGCAGATTATCCTCAGGCACGCGCAGGACTCAAGGATGCGTTACTTAAGGCAGAAGATATCTGTGATGTGGATATTAGCAGTGTACTGCTGGCTGTAACTGGATCGCATATCGAGGGTGTAAATAATCGCGGGACCTTCCGCCTTCCCGATGAAGAACAAGAAGTGCATGAAGGCCACATCGAAGAAGCCACGGAAATCGCGCGCGACCTCGCCATTCCTGGAGATCATGTCTATCTACACAATTTCATCCGTCACTACCATCTTGACGGACAGGAGCACACCATCAGCCCTGTAGGTCTGTTAGGGCGTGCGCTCGATGTTGATTTTCATATCGTTCACGGCATCCGCACTCGCATTCAGAACAGCATCAAGTGTGTCCGGGAAATTCCGTTGGAGGTAGACGATGTTGTATTTGCACCTATCGCGACAGCCCAAGTTGCGCTCGAGCGCGAGCATAAGGACGCTGGCGCGCTCGTTATTGATATTGGTGGCGGGACTACCGACTACGTACTCTACCTGAAGGGTGCTATTGCTGCGTCTGGCTGTATTCCTGTGGGAGGTGATCACGTTACCAACGATATCCACCTTGTTACCCATATTCCGCTCAGCCGGGCCGAAGAACTGAAAAAAACAGAAGGCGATGCATCGGGTGATCCGGCCCGTGGCATAGGGAAGGTGAAGGTCTACGATGACCATGGTCTCGAGGTGGAGGAAATTGATCGGTCACTTCTCAATGCCATCATCAATGGCCGCGTGGAGGAAATGTTGGATCTCGTATTGGAACGGCTCCCGGCGGGTTGTCTCCGCGGTGTGGGCACAGGTGTTTTTCTAACCGGAGGCACTAGCCGTATGAGAGGTATATCAGAGCTTGCCAACGAGAAGTTTGGATTGCCTATCTACCAGTCCGAACAGTCTAATATCAGTGGGGTGCATGCCAATTTCCGCGATCCCCAGTATTCCACAGCTGTTGGTCTGATCCGTTACGCACAGATTCTTGATGCTGAGCGCGAAGCCTATTCGGGAGGTACAGTCACTCGTGCGCTCAGGTCAATTTGGCCGTTCAAGAAATAGGCGACAAAACGTTTTACGCCTCCCTCCTTGCGCGATGCTCCATTGTGCTGTTAATTGGCTTCTATGAAATTAAAATTCTGCGGTGCCGCTGGCACTACGACTGGTTCACAACATCTCCTCGAAGTCAACGGCACCCGTATTCTCCTTGATTGCGGGCTTTACCAAGGACGCAGAAAAGACGCCTATCAGGTCAACTGCTGCTTTCCACATTTTGACCCTAAGGATATCGACTGTGTGGTGCTTTCACACGCGCACATCGATCACTCTGGGAACCTTCCCAACCTTTGCAGCAAGGGGTTTGAGGGTAATATCTATGCCACCTTCGCCACGCGTGACCTGTGTCAGATCATGCTTGCCGACAGTGCACACATTCAGGAGAGCGATGTGAGATGGCTCAACAAGAAGCTGAAGAAAAAGGGCAAGCCTCCCGTCGAGCCGCTATACAACAAGCGAGATGCAGAAAAGTGCCTCAAGCAATTTGTGAACGTCGGGTATGACCGCCCGATGCCAATCGCTCCAGGTGTGACGATCCGTTTTTTTGATGCGGGGCACATTCTCGGAAGTGCGCAGATTTTGTTAGAAATCGATGATCAGGAGGACGGTAAGAAAAAGCGTATGCTCTTCTCGGGCGATGTCGGGCGTGGTGACAATGACATCCTGAATGATCCTGTCCCCGTAAAAGACATCGACTACGTACTGATGGAAAGCACCTACGGGGGGCGTGAGCATGAGCTCGGAACGAGGGCAGATGATCGTATCGCAGATATTCTTGGTGAAGCGATCAAGCGAGGCGGCAAGATCATCATTCCGTGCTTTGCGGTTGAGCGCACCCAGCAGATTCTCTATGTCTTGCATCAGCTCTTTGAGGATAAGCGCATACCGGAGGTGCCTGTCTATGTGGATAGTCCGCTCGCGGTGAATGCCACGGAGATTTTCCGTCTGCACCCCGAATGTTTCAACAAGGAGGTTAACGATTTCCTCTACGAAAAACGCAACCCCTTCGGTTTCGAGGGGCTTACCTGATTCGTTCTGTAGCCAAGTCGAAGGAGCTTAACGATGAGAAAAAGCAGGCCATTATCATTTCTGCCTCCGGCATGTGTGAGGCGGGTCGTATTCTGCATCATCTAAAAAATGGTGTGGGCAATCCCAACAACACGAGTCTATTTGTTGGCTACTGCGCAGAAAACACCTTGGGCTGGAAAATCCGCCACCGTGAACGCGAGGTGCCAATTTTTGGCGATATGTATCCCCTGCGTGCCAACGTCGAGATCGTCGACTCATTCTCAGGCCACGCAGACCACTCGGAACTCATCGACTACTTCAACGCGATTACGGGACCCAAGAAAAAAGTCTGGCTGGTCCACGGTGAGCAGTCGCGCTCAGAAACTTTCTGTGAGGCGCTTCGCGAAATTCACGATGGCGATGTCGAGGTGGGGGTCCTCGGGAAAGAAGTACAGTGCTAAAATCCACTTGCATCCATCCGCTGTCCAAGCTACGCATCGGCCCGCCGCAAGGTCATTAGCGCGATTAGCTCAGGGGTAGAGCGCATGCTTCACACGCATGATGTCGCAGGTTCAAATCCTGCATCGCGCACCATTCCACCAGTTGCGAAGCTTGAGCT
>JARFPV010000154.1 GCA_029288115.1 Akkermansiaceae bacterium
GCGCACCTCCTCACACGCATTTAAAATCCCGGATGGCAACCAATACGCCAAATATAGCTTCCGCTCAAAGGATCCCAAATACGAAAAAGGCTTCGGCCATCAGATCCTAGGCAATACCTGGGTGGGACATTACGGCAAAAACCACAAGCAAGGCACCCGCATCCAAATCATACCCGAACAAAAAAGCCACCCGATCCTGCTGGGAGTCAAGGACAACGCTTTCTGCCACGCCGGCGGCTACAACGGTGTCGCCCGCGAAGGGTTCACCGTGCTCACCAATTCCCAACCCCTTGTTTCCATGGAAAAGGATGCCGATCCCGATCCTAACAAAAAACCCGTACCATCAACATGGACCCGTCACTACACCGCCAAAAACGGCACCAAAGCACGGGTGTTCCACTCCACACAAGGAGCATCACAGGATATCCTCGACGACAGCTACCGACGCATGCTCATCAACGGCATCTTCTGGGCTACAGGACTCGAAAAGGAAATCAAGGCAGATGGCAATATCTCATTCGTTGGCAATTACCAGCCCAGCAAATTCAACTTTAACGGTCACGTAAAAGGAGTCAAACCCTCCGACTTGGCTGACATGAATTCCCCCATCATGCCTAAGGAGTAACTTTGACTACCCCTTGCCACATAACGTCAGGCCACATGCTGATGACCGCGTGGCCGCTTTGCCAGAACCAAGGCAATAGGCATGAAAAGTCTAACAACCGTGGGCTAGTGCCATCAGCCCCACCCGGCCTTTTACATTGAATTTCCTATAGAGCTTACGGGCATAGTCATGCACTGTGTGAGATGACAAACCCATCCGCTCAGCGATTTCAGCCTCAGACATACTTGTCAATAAATGGCAATAGGTCTCCCTCTCACGTCGACTCAAGGGTTTTTTCGCGAACATCGCCCCTCGTTCGATCGATAAATTCCGATGCAGACTCCTCAATCCCGAGATCGCCATGAAAAAGAAATGCTTGTCCTCCACGGTAAACCGATCCCCATCGACCGGCCTGTCTAACAAAACAACACACTCACAGTCGTCCGCCAGAGGAATCACACTCACCATCCTCTCGCCGACCCCATAGTAGTTGAGAAACTTTCTCGCCATCCAGTGCCCTGCCCACTCCTCATCAGTCGCTACATCATCACGTATATACGCTCGTGGCCGACCTGCACTCTTCATCACTTCCTTGCTCATAGGATCGATCCCATTTCTGCGGGCATGCATAAACCATCTCTCCAAAACTCGCCTGAGAACTTTATCCGGATTAAGATACATAGCCACCACCGGCGACCACCCCTGCATCCCCTCGACAACATCGGAAAAATTCTCACCAGACACCTTCGGCTCATGCGCCGAATGCCTCCTCATCACAAGCCATGAGCCGTCGGTAGCATTCAGCTCGGTACAAAGACCCTCAAGAACGCCACGCATCGCTATTGTCGACTCATTCACAGGACGTAATGCCGCCTCACTCCAGAGAGACTGGAGCCTACACACCCTGGCAGCATCATCCACTCGTGAAGCTAACATACTCGGAAAACAGTAGCGTTTTCTTATATTATCAGCAAGTTCATTCTAACAAAAAAACAAAGCCACCCCTAATCAGGGGGATTGCGAGAAATGTTCTTTATGTTAGTTTCCAAGCGCTTCAAGCAACCCCCTTTTGCCGTGTGGCTGTGTGCATGTTTATTTGTGTTGTGTGTTGCACATAGGTAAGAATGGCAGCAGCTGCACGGCAATCCACTTGCCCCCCAAACAAGAGCAGCTCGCTAGTACAGACCAGGGCTAAACACACACTAGCTACAGAAATTACCTTGATATCACAGGGTCTGGAATGTTTGCATGCCACGTATGCCGATACGCCTCCTAATGCTCATTTCTGCCTGTAGTTTGCTATCCATCCCAGCAATTGCACAATCCTACGCACCAAGCAGCGAGAAACCCGCGGTAGTAACCCGAGAGTTTCGTGGAGCATGGGTGGCAAGCGTGTTCAATATCGACTGGCCAAGCCGAAAGGGACTCTCCGCCACGGCACAACAAAGCGAACTGCGTGCTATTCTCGACCAAATGGCACGCTTGAAAATGAATGCCATCATCTTCCAAGTACGCCCAAACGCTGATGCACTCTACCAATCCAGCATAGAACCATGGAGCCCATGGCTCACCGGCACTATGGGACGCTCACCCGGCTATGACCCTCTCTCATACTGTATCAGCCAAGCTCATGCCCGCGGTATCGAAGTACACGCCTGGTTTAACCCCTATCGAGCACTCCCGAACACCGAAATGCGGGCTTCCAGCAAACACATTACCCGCACCCACCCATCACTGATCCGACCTTTCAAATCCTACAAGTGGATGGACCCCGCACACCCCACAACCCAAAAACGGGCACTGTCGGTCATACTCGATGTAACCAGACGCTATAATATCGACGGAATCCATATCGACGACTACTTCTACCCGTACCCGGACGTCGACACCAATGGACGACCAAAGCAAATTTTTCCCGACGGCAAAACCCCCTCCCAACGACGTGCCTACGTTGATAACTTTGTCAGCAGCATGTACGCATC
>JARFPV010000178.1 GCA_029288115.1 Akkermansiaceae bacterium
CCTGGGAGCTGCCGAGATCGGTGCCGTGCTGTTCGGCGAGGCGCTGCGTTACGATCCTGCCCATCCTCGCTGGTTGAATCGTGATCGCTTTGTCTTGTCGGCAGGCCACGGCAGCATGTTTCTTTATGGGTGGCTCCACCTTGCTGGTTTCGAACTTTCGCTCGAGGAGGTCAAGAACTTCCGCCAGCTGGGCAGCATTACGCCGGGGCATCCCGAGTTCGGTGAAACGCCCGGTGTGGAGGCGACCACGGGGCCCTTAGGGCAGGGCGTGGGGAACGCAGTCGGGTACGCGGTCTCTGCCAAGATGGCTGCGGCGCGCTTCAATACGAGCGAGCACACGATCTTCGATCAACATGTGGTCGCGCTGGCAGGCGATGGTTGTCTCCAGGAAGGCGTGGCCGCCGAGGCGGCGGCCTTTGCCGGCCACGTTGGCCTGGATAATTTGATTCTCATCTTCGATTCCAATGACGTCACCTTAGACGCCATGGCCGCGGTGACGCAGAGCGAGGATACGGCGCAACGGTTTACCGCCTACGGTTTCGACGTCGTGACGGTGGACGGCCATGATATGGCGGCCTTCGCCGAAGCCTTCGCGGCCGCGAAGGCGAATGACAATGGTCGCCCGAAGTTGATCATTGCCAAGACCGAGATCGCGCGCGGGATTCCCGAAGTCGCCGGCACAGCGAAAGGCCACGGCGAAGGTGGTGCAAACTTTGCGGAGACCGCCCGTGCGGGACTCGGATTGCCTGAGGAAACGTTTTTTGTTTCCGAGAACACCAAGGGGTATTTCTCTGAGAGAAAGGCCGAGCTAGAAGCTCAGTTCAGCACTTGGAATGAAACTTACGAAGCATGGTCTTCGGCGAACCCCGAGCTTGCTGCTGAACTTTCCGCTGGTGTTGCCAAGGCTGTGCCTAGTGACCTGCTCGCCCAGATTCCTGAGTTTTCTGCCGATTACAAAAACGCAACACGTGCCTCCGGTGGTGATGTGATTCAAGCTGTAGCGAAGGCGATGCCGAACCTCATCACAGGCTCGGCTGACCTGTATGGATCTACCAAGAACTACATCAACGATGGCGGCGATCTGACCCCTGAGAACCCATCAGGCCGTAACATTTGGTACGGCATCCGTGAGCACGCCATGGGTGCGATTAGTAACGGCATTGCATACGACGGAATTTTCCGTCCGTCCTGCGCTACCTTTGCGGTGTTTGCGGACTATCTTCGCCCGTCGATTCGACTCGCAGCACTTGCCAAACTCCCTGTGACTTACGTCCTCACTCACGATTCTGTGGGTGTTGGTGAAGACGGCCCAACCCACCAGCCGGTCGAAACGGTGAGTGGTTTGCGTGTGATCCCTGGGCTTGATGTGTTCCGTCCGGCTGATCCTGAGGAAACTGCCGGAGCGTGGTCTGCCTCGATGCACCGCACGGATGGTCCAAGCGCGCTATTCCTCACTCGTCAAGCTGTGCCGACGTATAGCGAGACTCCAGTGCAGACCCGCCGTGAGGGTGCTTACAAGGGGGGGTATATTTTAAAACAAGAGACGGCTGAGCTTGAAACCATCATTTTGGCGAGCGGTTCAGAAGTTGCACACGCGATGGAGGCTGCTGAGCAATTGGGTGCAGGCACCCGTGTGGTATCCATGCCGTGTATGGAACGCTTTGAACGTCAGACTAGCGAGTATAAGCAAGAGGTTCTACCCGCAAACTGCAAACGCCGGGTAGCCATTGAAGCTGGGGTTTCCGGCTTATGGTGGAAATACGTGGGCGATTCCGGCAATGTTTGTGGAATTGACCGTTTCGGTATTTCCGCTCCCGGAGACACAGTGATGCAGGAACTTGGAATGACTGCCGGTCACGTTGTCGAAGCTGTAAATGCGCTGTCCTAGATCATTCGAAATTCAACCAGATTACCTTAAATCAGAATCATGAATATTGCCATTGGAGCAGACCACGGCGGAGTTGATCTCAAACACGCCATCATTACTCACCTGCAGGCTGAAGGGCATGCAGTCAAAGACTACGGCACAGATAGCGCCGACTCCGTTGATTACCCGGACTTCGCGAATCAGGTATCTCGCGGTGTGGCTCAGGGTCGATTTGATCGAGGCATTCTCGTTTGCAAGTCAGGGGTGGGCATGTGCATGGCTGCCAATCGGTTTAATGGAGTCCGGGGTGCCAATGTACGCACCGTTGAGGAAACTGAAACCACACGCGAGCACAACGATGCCAACGTGCTATGCCTGGGTGCGGGTCATTTGGAAAATGAATCGGCACTGGATATGGTGGACGCGTTTATCAAAACGGAATTCGGAGGTGGGCGCCATCAGACCCGCGTGCGCAAGGCCTCGGGAAGCCGGCTTGCCATGACGGATCCAGAACTCTTCGATGCCATCGCGGCGGAAGAGAAACGGCAATCGCAAAACATCGAATTGATCGCCTCTGAAAACTTCACCAGCGGTGCTGTGATGGAGGCGCAGGGGAGTCTTCTGACCAATAAATACGCTGAGGGTTATCCAGGGCGCCGATGGTATGGTGGTTGTGAATATGTAGATGTGGCCGAGCAGCTTGCTATCGATCGAGCCAAGGAAATATTCGGTGCTGAGCACGCCAACGTGCAACCGCATTCCGGTTCACAGGCGAACACCGCGGTGTATTTTTCCGTGCTTAAGCCGGGTGATAAAATCCTTACGATGGATCTCGCCCACGGTGGTCATCTGACGCACGGGCACAAAGCGAATTTTTCCGGCAAATTCTATGAGGTGACCCATTACGGTGTTAGCGAAGAAGATGAGCGGATCGATTACGATGCGCTTGAAAAAACAGCCGAGGAAGTAAAGCCCGCATTGATCACCACTGGGGCCAGCGCGTATCCGCGTGAAATTGATTTTGAAAGAATGGGGGAGATTGCCCGCAAAGTGGGTGCATATCTGTTTGTTGATATGGCGCATATTGCGGGGCTTGTCGCGGCGGGTGTCCATCCAAACCCCGTGCCACATGCTGATTTTGTCACCTCCACCACCCACAAGTCACTGCGTGGTCCACGAGGTGGAATTATCCTTTGTAAGGAAAAGTATGCGAAGAAAATTGATGGCACGGTGTTCCCCGGGATTCAGGGTGGTCC
>JARFPV010000284.1 GCA_029288115.1 Akkermansiaceae bacterium
CCCCCCCCCCCCCCACAACACAATCTTCGTCGGCAGCGTCAGATGTGTATAAGAGTCAGCTCCTGATTCAAGCACCTGCCGAACCCGCACCAGACGCAAAACCAGAACCTCACAAGGCAATGGAACTCCAACCCGGGGAAACGACTCTGCTAGTCGAATGCGATGGAGGACTCTATTTTGACAACGAAGCTGGCATCCTCGCCTACCTGAAAAATATACGCCTCACTGAAGATCGATTCAAGCTGACTTGCAGTAACGAACTTAAGGTGTTCCTTGATCAAGCAGAAGAAAAGGCAAACGACGAACCGGATGCCAAGGGAAAGCCTGCAAACACCGGACCAAACAGCGATACTACGGAGCCCTCAAGCAACCCAACCGAACCCAACAATCCGGATAGCACCACTACTAACAAAAACAAGAAGGACGACGAACAGCTCTCCTCCTTTGGAAAACTCAAACAAATCATCGCCACAGGAAGCGTCAAGGTGACTCGGTTTGACGACAAAGGAAAACCATTCATCGCCATGTCAGAGAGTGCAAGCTATGACGCCAAAACTGGAGAAATCATACTTCGCGGCGGTTTCCCCAAACTGCAGCAAGCAGCAAACCAATACCTTCAGGCCCAAGAACCTGGTCAGTGGATCAGAGTACTCAGAGATGGAAAACTGGTCACCAGCAATGGCAAATGGAAAATGGTTGCCGTGCTAAAAAGATCGCCAGCTACCCCATAACCTTTACGATGAAAACTCTCAAATCTAAACCGACTCCTAAAGCATCAAAGAGTTCGCGGAGGGAAACCCAAACCCTGCTAGAATCGCAGGGATTAATGAAAACCTATGCTGGGCGCACCGTGGTTAACGATGTGCACATCAGTGTTAGAGAGGGGGAAATCGTGGGACTTCTGGGCCCTAACGGAGCTGGCAAAACCACGAGTTTCTACATGATCGCAGGACTGATTCCTGCCGATGCCGGAGTTGTTAAATTTAAGGATGAAGACATCTCAGATATCCCAATGCACAAGCGCGCCCGACTCGGCATGGGCTACCTGCCACAAGAAGAGTCTATTTTTCGTCATCTCTCTGTGGAAGATAATCTACTCGCCGTGCTGGAAACACGACGCGACCTCAGCCGCAAGCAACGCAGGGAGAAAGCCGATCAATTATTAGAGCGTTTCAATATTTCCAAACTCCGACAATCAGAGGCACTTTCACTCTCTGGTGGTGAAAAGCGCCGCCTAACGATTGCCCGATCACTGTGCTCAGACCCCAGCCTACTCATGCTCGACGAGCCGTTTAGTGGAGTCGACCCAATTGCCGTAGGAGACATCCAGAATATTGTGCGTAACTTACGCGATGAGGACGGACTATCGATCCTTATTACCGACCACAACGTCCGGGAGACACTACGCATCGTTGATCATGCTTACCTCCTCCATGAAGGGCAACTTATTCTTGAAGGCGAAGCCGAAGATATCGCAGATAACCCCATCGCACGTAAACACTATCTTGGAGAGGACTTCGTGCTTTAAACATCAATCAACTAACCCATCTCGCCGCCCCTGGCGGCATAACCACAAACAGAAAGGAAAAACAACCGATGCAATCAGTAAATGCCAATACGCAAATCACCGTCACCGTTCGTCATGAGGACGTAACCGACTCACTACGCGATTACGCTACCAAAAAAATCCAAGGTCTGCATCTTGACTACCCGAAAATCATCGAGGCCAAAGCTATTCTCGATGTCCAGAAAAACCGCCACCACGCAGAGATTATTCTATTCTGCGCTAATCACATCGTGATCGATGCCTCAACTGACAGCAAGGACATGTATGCTTCAATCGACGAGACGATTTCCAAGATCGCCCGCCGCATGCGCAAGCACAAGACACGTCTCCTTAAAAAGCAACGCGCCAACCGCGGGCAGGACACGATTCGCCATCTGGATGAAAAAGTTTACGCCTCTGACTTCCTCGACAATCTCAACGAAGAGGAAGAAACGGAGCACGATCCAGAGCCAATGATCATCCACCGCGAGAGCTATCGCCTGCGCACCATGGTCAAGGAGGACGCCATCATGGCACTCGAACTCTCAGACAAGCCGTTCATCGTATATAACAACGAACGCCGCAACGTCACTCAGATTCTCTACCGTCGCAACGACGGCGACTACGCCATTATCGAGCCTTAAGCTGTCGATCGATACCATGCTTTATCACAACGGGTTCTGTCAATGAGGCAGAACCCGTTTTTTCTGAATACTGATCCAATACAACCGTTATACTACTATGAAAATTATCGCCATCTTCACAGCCCTACTGATCACTGCTACCTGTGCTCAGGACGGCAAACGTCCCACACTTTACCCATTTGATGTCACCATCGGCGGGCAGAAAGCGGTGATGCAGGAAGGCAACATTTTATTTGCCGTGATCGAAAAGCCCGTCAAAGTGGATTCTTTGTTAGAAATCGAGAAAGAAGCCCCCATGATCATCATCAATGCCTTCGCGTGTAAGGAGAACGGAGAGGTTATGGCACCCGGCCAGCAGCCTGCCGTCATTCTCGCCAACAAAGCAAAATCCGTCAAACTCAACGCCACGATGGATAAAAAACCCCTGAAACCTGGGCGCTACCTCGCCAATATCGTCGCCCACGGTGGCACGTCACGCGTGGTTTTTGTCGTCGAGGACAAGTCAGGAAAAATCAAGATCCCGAGCATCAAAGACGTTGTGGATTTTCTGAAAAAGAAATCTTAGCTTTGGACTGGGTCAGGTAATCACTGCTACTTTAGAGCTAGATATCCTGATTATCGGGTAAGAATGTTGATGCCCTGATCTAAATCAGGCATCTTACAAGCAAACATACAATAGAGGATCTTATGGGTCTGTGCTGGGTGGAGTGCTTTGCTCGGCGATGTAGGTTGCGACGGCTTGGTTCCATTTTTCGATATCATTGCCGTGCTTCATTT
>JARFPV010000384.1 GCA_029288115.1 Akkermansiaceae bacterium
ATAAGAGACAGCCCGAAATCCTCGCCGATGAAATCATCGAAAACATTGAAGCCGGACTAATGAGCTTTAGAGCAGTGGCCGGGACATTGGCCAAATAATTCACCAAACCATGCAACACAATCCTGATAAAGGGGTCAGTCAGAGAAATGGCGCATCGCCTCGTGCGTGCGGCACAAACACCAGATCAGCATTGTTGCAGTTCACAATCTCATAAAAGGCAGTCGACTGCATGGCTTCGATTGGGATAGTGTGCACTTGATGCCCGACAAGAAACCAGACCCGAACAAGGTAATCCTCGCTGAGCCCAAAGACGGCGAGCGCAGGGAAGAGTTCACCAAACGCATGATCAAGCTGTTCCGTGAACGTGGCCTGATCGCCGATGACAAGAACGGGGAGCAAGCTCAGGAAAAAGACAGCGCTGAAGATTAAACAGCTACAAGCCGCCCCAAACTCTAATTCCGCCATCATCCCCACTTAACACTCACCACTCAAAACTCAACATTCGCGCAGCGCTCCACCGATCACTTCCTACATTCACTATTCACCACTCTCTATTCACCATGCGTTCTCTCCCCGTAAAAATCATTCTTTCCGCCCTGATCATGCTGATGCTTGGCGGGCTTGGCAGCTACTTTACCTCGAGCTCGATCGCATCATGGTATGTCACCCTTGAGCGTCCTCCGGGGACGCCGCCGAACTGGCTGTTCGGCCCTGTGTGGTCGGTGCTCTATATTCTGATCGGGGTCAGCTTCGCGCTTGTCTGGCATGGTGGAGAACTTGGCAAAAACCGGCTTACCTTTCTCTTTTTCACCCAGCTCATCCTGAACCTTGGATGGAGCCCGGTCTTCTTTGGTGCTCACCAGATTATGCTTGCGCTCGTAGTCATTCTCCTCATGTGGATTTTTATTGCCCTGACGATCCGTGCCTTTGCCCAGGTCTCAAAACCTGCCGCCTACCTGCTGATCCCCTATCTCATCTGGGTCAGCTACGCGACCTATCTCAATGCCGGCTACGCCTACCTCAACTAGGGCTGGCACATCGCTCGTGTTATCGTGGCGGTCATCTCGCCGAAACGGCCCTACCCGGCGCGCGGCTGCGGGACCCTATCCGTTTTAATACTTGGTATGACGTCGGGCAGGCGCGCAGAGGATTTCTTTTCACATCCTATATCAGATCGGTTATCGTAGCCTTGAAATAAAACCCGTTCTTTTTGCACCATGACCCAAGCAACAAAATCCACAGACACCGCCAACGATCAGCACCGTTGCCGCATTGTACTCACCGGCGGACCCGGAGGCGGCAAGACAACCGCCGCCGATCTGTTCCGCCGTGAAATCGGCGAGGATGTGGTCATCGTTCCCGAAGCCGCGACCATGATGTTTACCGGTGGGCTGCCCCGCATCAACAATACGCATGCTGTGCAGGCTGCCCAACGCGCCATCTATCACGTGCAAAGGAACCTGGAAGACATCCAGGGTGCGCAGTACCCCCAGCGCATTCTCCTCTGCGATCGCGGGTCCGTTGACGGCGCCGCATACTGGCCGGGTGATGCCACGACATTTTTTGATGACCTTGGCAGCAGCCTGAACGAGGAACTGGCACGCTATGACGGTGTGATATTTTTCGAAAGTGCCGCCGTGGGAGGCATGGACATCGAGGGAGGCAACCCGACACGCCATGAATCGGTCGAGCAAGCTGCCGAGCTTGATAGAAAACTCTATGATCTCTGGTCCCAGCATCCGAATTTCATCACCGTGCATCACAACAAAAGTTTCTTCCAGAAAATCTCCATCGGGCTCGCCATGCTTGAGGAAATGGTAACCAAGCTGCAACGCTCACCCCGCGGCATGTGAGTTAGGAATTTAAAATCAGGATGAGTATTAAAGAATCAGCGCTGATGTTTATCACCTTGGGGGCGACTTTCCTGATCGCGCTCGCGGCGAATGCGATCGGGAGGCGAACGCAACTCCCCCGCGTGACGCTCCTGCTGATCCTCGGCTTTCTCATAGGGCCAGAGGTTTTGGATTTCCTACCAGCGAGCCGCGAGACTATGTTTTCACTTGCGGCAAATATCGCACTGACAATGGTGGGCTTCCTCCTCGGGGAGAAACTCGGTCGTGCCGGACGTCCAGGCTTCATGCCGCGACAAGTCTTCACTATTTCGGTCATGGCAGTGCTGGTGACCGCAGCAGTGGTCTTCGCGGGGCTTGCTCTCATCGGGACCGGGGTGGCGACGGCCCTTCTCCTCGCCGGCATTGCTACAGCGACCGCGCCAGCCTCGACCATCGACGTAGTGCAGGAGACAAAATCAAAATCGCCTTTTAGCCAACTCCTTCTCTCCATCGTGGCACTTGACGATGCCTGGGGGTTACTGTTGTTCAGCTTAGCCTTGGCGGGGGCGGAGATAATGCTCGGACACGGGGGCGGCGCGACGACCTCGCTCGCGACAGCAGGACATGAACTCGGTGGAGCACTCATCCTAGGCGCCATTCTGGGAGTCCCCATGGCCTACCTCACGGGACGGCTCTCAAAAGGCGAACCCACAATGCTTGAGGCCATCGGATTCGTGTTCTTGGCCTGCGGGCTCGCGTTACTCTGGCAGGTGTCCTTCATCCTAACCTCCATGGTGATGGGCGCGTTGGTATCTCGGCTTGCGAAGCACCACGGGAGACCATTTCATGTCATTGAGAACATCGAACTTCCCTTCATGATCATTTTCTTTGTTCTTGCGGGAGCCGCTCTCGAGG
>JARFPV010000303.1 GCA_029288115.1 Akkermansiaceae bacterium
ACAAAGTTTCCAGGTCTGCTCTTGCAGTCATTTTGATTTTTATTGGGTTAAGGTTAGGTTCCTTGGTTAATTACCTTCCGATCTCTCCGAGCTATTGTTCTCACAATCGCCGAAGTGCCCCGCAGATATGCCGATGGAAGCGGGGCGCCAACACCCACCGGCAGAAAGAAATGGAGCGGAAAACTAGCTGTTTAAGCCGTTTTGACAAGCAGAATGACGCCAAATTCATCCAAAAACACACGGTTTTTCGGTAATCCATCGAAAAACCACCAACTAGCGAACACATCCGCCAATTTTGGTAGTCAAATTACACAATTACTACTTGGCTTGCACCTGCAAACCATTGGCTCATGGGGTATCCACTGCTACTCTTTGCTTCGGAGTGGGAACGCGTCGCACTCTCGGTAACTTTCGCAGTCGGATGGATTCCTCGAGCGAACGCTGCAGGACAGGTAGGCGACTACGCCAAATGGCAGGCACCATTGCTACCCCGGATGACTCACTGACGTAGCCGTTGAAGGTTTCCTCTCCCTTGCTATTCTCTACATGAAGCCATGGCTTACCCTCACGGTAAGTTAGCGTGGCAATTCCCGTCTTATCGCTGATTGATGCTGAACGGTCTTCATAGCTAATAATACGCATCGGCATGGTGGGCGCACCGGCGGTTGGAGGTGTTATGGCAAGCTCGCCCGGATGCGGCGGCAGGTCGCCACGTGCATCAAGAGTCACATCGAGTATTTTCGATTGCCCTGAGCGGAAATAGCTGACCTTCATCTGGTCACCAGGTTTTTTAAGAGAAAGCAACACGAGCATTTGGCTCTCGTTAATGAGCAACTGTCCGTCCAACTTCCAAATGATGTCCATTGACTTCAAACCAGCCTTTGCTGCTGGCCCATGGGCAATGACCGACTGAAGAATAAAGCCACATCCTTTGGGTAAGTCCGGCAGCTGAGCGTAAACACCAACGCCTGGCTTAACCACACTAATACCCATATGAACCTGATTTTGAGGTGATTTTACAGCAGTTGGAGGAGCTGACGGCACCGGAGGTTGCGCGAAAGCCTGCCCCGCTGTTAGGATACACACAAGAATCAATGCTACAGCATGAATGGACGCGTGAAATGATGATTTCATAATTAATGAGTTAGAAATTCGTAACAGGCACAGTGATAACCTCCTCCCGAGGTTGGCGGATTGTAACGATGGCACCACTCTGTTCATCGCGCATTTGCTCTTCATCCACGATGTGATAACGGTGACGATAGTGCGGGATACTGCCGTCGATGGGAATGATTAAGCCATCGCTCTCATGGCCATCAACCCGATTCACTGATTTGAGCAATGTAAATTCAGAACCCATCGTAGTTTCCGAAGCGGGAGCATCCGAATTGTTAAACGCCACGTCAGTTGGCCCATTCTCGCCTGAATTCCAAAAGCCAGCGAACCAAGATACTGCACCCAGAGTGATTGCAGCAGCGCTTTTCCAGACCCATGAACGCGGCGCCCCTTGAACTGCGGGTTGCCGTTCAATGATGGCTGCTTTCGAGTCCGGCTCGTCATTTTGGGCCGCAACAAGACCATCGATGGTGTCATCATACTGCTCCATGGCAACATCACTCACGTCGCGCGTTGCGATCGAGCGCAATCGATCCTCGAGAGCAGAGAAATGTTCCGGTTGATGATTCCTATCCATGGCGTTCCTCCTGATAAGTTTCGAGTTTTCGCTGCAGTTGTTCCAGTGCGTAGCGGTAACGTGATGCTGCGGTGTTAGGTGAAATCGCCATACTTTCAGCAATTTCCTGGAATGTCAGCCCCCCCCAAATCTTGAGTGTCAGGACTTCACGCAGCTTTTCACTCAGGGTATCGACTGCTCGACGAAGAATATCAGCCTCCTCATCCTCTTCCATGCTTGTGTCAAGCCAGTGGTCATCGCGGTCGTGCAAAAATATGATGGCATCTTCTTTGCGTTTTTTCCTGCCCTGCTTCTTTCCATGATCCATGGCAATGAATTTGAGCACTGAGTAGGCTAACGGCAAATCTGGCGGCTCATTATTACGTTCCTCCTGATAGTGCCACAGCCTGATGAGGGCATCCTGGATCATGTCCTCGGCATCCTCACGGGTAGCTGCACGCTGCCTAGCATAGGCATAAAGCCGCGCGCTGTGCTCTCTGAGCCAGCCTTTCCATGCTTTGGCATGTATATTGCGCGCCATCTACTCCTATAATGCCCTATTATGAGCCATTTGTCTGTAATTAAGTCACATCGATATCAATCACAAATGGCTTCGACTATAGCTTGTGCTACGTCTTCCGCAGACTTGATAAGATTACTCCCTCGACTGATAAATACGGGTTGCTCCGACTCCGGGACTTTGTCTCTGCCGTGTGAGCCTTTCACCAACGAAGCGTCCAGAGGGATCACGTCCAACAGACCCCTCATGCCGAGTTTTTTCTTCATTAAATATGCAGCAATCTTGAGCTTGGGCAAACTAATCCCAGGATCGATAAATAGCTCCGCGGGATCATACCCCGGCTTGCGATGAATATCGACACACCGTGCATAGTCGGGAGCCAAGGTATCCTCCTCCCAAAAATAGTAAGTAAACCAAGCGTCCTGTTCAGCAATAGCTATCAAGTCCCCCGCTCTTTCGGTTGCGATGCCCGTCTGCCACATCTCACTGGGAACACGCACTTCTTCGACTCCCTCGCAATTTTCTAACATTTCGTTTACCTCAGAATGAATTGCCGGGTCATTGATGTAAACATGTGCCACTTGATGATCCGCCACAGCAAAGACACGGCAGCCGCCACAATCGAGCGTTTCCCTCCCCAATTCGTCCTTAACCTGGATCCACCCTCGTTTTCTGAACTCGCGATTCAAATGCACTGCACGATTCACTTTGGAAATGCCATACTCAGATAGCAATAGCGTTTCAACGTCCTGTTTCTGGAAAAATTCTAATAACTCTCCGACGACCAAATCGATCGCCTGCAGTTCAGGCACGACCTCTGGAGCATCAGGGCCAAACTTCTGCAAACAGTAGTCGAGATGCGGCAAATAGACGAGATTGAGCGTCGGCTGTTGTTTGCGTTCAATCCATTTTGCGGACTCCGCAATCCAACGTGACGAATCTATCCCTGCTGCCGGACCCCAGAATGCAGGAAAAGGAAAGTCACCAAGATCAGCTTTCATTTCCTCGCGCATCCCCATTGGTTGCGTGTGGATATCAAAAAACTTTCTCCCGTCCGCAGGATAGAGCGGTCTGGGTGTGGCAGCAAAGTCGGCACTAGAATACATGTTATACCACCAGAACATTTTGGCACATGTAGCCTCGGGAAATTTTTCGCGTAATCGTTCCCAGATTTTTTCTCCGTGCACCAGATGATTGCTCTGCTTCCAGAACTTCACCTCGGCAGCCTCGCGATCATACCACCCGTTAGCAACGATACCGTGATGCTCTACAGAAGTTCCCGTTAGATATGCCGATTGAGCCGTGCATGTTACCGCAGGAAAAGCAGGTGGGAATGAAGAAACATGACCCTGTTCAGCAAATTTGCTGACATTAGGCATGTGCTCACCAATCAGCCCCTTGGTGAGACCGACAACATTGATGACGGCGATACGATTCATGCAGAGGTAGGGCGAGTTTTCAACTTACCGACAGGATGTGTGTGTTCAACGCGCCTGACTCGATCATTTCATGGGTTGCCGACAAGTTACAAACTTGTCCTACCTTCGGGTAGGATAGCGCAAATACGGGCGCTGGCTCGCGGTGGGTATCGTCGGACTTGACCTTTTGGGAACCGCCGTCTTGGCCTTGGGCTTACTAGGCCACACGCCAGTAGCAAAATCGCGAGTGGGCTTGGATGCATTGTATCGGCGCTCCATATCAATTT
>JARFPV010000537.1 GCA_029288115.1 Akkermansiaceae bacterium
CCCCCCCCCCCCACTCACCCCCCCCCCCCCCCCCCCCACCACCACGTCACGGTGTTCGTCGGCAGCGTCAGATGTGTATAAGAGACAGGTTTTAAGTCGATCCAGTTCATCATCCGCGTGATGTGTCTGGACTCGCATCATGAACTGAAGGACGCATGGAAAAAACTCGCAGCAGCGGGTATGCCTGAGCGGGCGATGGATATTTTCTCGGACACCACCATGGTTTCTTACTCAAATGCGATGGGGGACATCCGCCGCCAGCTGAGTGAGGGGTCGAAAGTTCAGAGCGCAAACCTTGCCGTCAGGTTAGGGAAGTACTTCAGGAAAAATTACAAACTAGCCGGCAAGCTGGCAAAGGAAGGGGATCAGGCAAATGACTAAACCTGCTGCCTACTCGATCACCACCGTTGTGGTCCTTATCTTCGGCGTGTTTTTCCTCTATCCAGTGGGGATGACACTCGCCGTCGCCTTCCAAGGCGAGGATGGCGGATTTACCTTGGACTACGTCATCGGCGTATTCAGTAATCCGGTTTACGTCGAAGGCCTGTGGAATGCTCTGATGATGGGCGTGTTTAGCACGCTGGTGTCACTGCTCATCGCCTTTCCTCTCGCGCTCGCCTCGCACCGTTGGACATTTCCCGGGAAAAAATTTCTCGGCATCCTGATTCTCGCGCCTCTGGTGCTGCCACCATTTGTCGGTGCTGTGGGGATCAAACAAATCCTCGGCGTCACAGGTTCGCTCAACTCGTTGCTCATCGATATGGGGCTGATGAATCCGAACTACCCGATGGACTGGCTCGGCGAGGGCAGATTCTGGGGTGTGGTCATCATGAACGCGCTGCATCTCTACCCGATTCTCTACATGAACATCGCGGCGACATTGACACACCTGGATCCGGCGATGGAGCAAGCGGCGCAGAATCTTGGATGCTCGCCGCTTAGACGATTGCGCAAAATCACGCTGCCGCTCTGTATGCCCGGGATTTTTGCCGGTGCGGCGATTGTGTTCATCTGGTCGTTCACCGAGTTAGGCGTGCCGTTGGTGTTCGACTACACTCGTGTGGCATCGGTGCAGGTTTATGATGGTATCAAGGATCTGAATGCGAACCCGATCCCCTACGCGCTCGTCGGTGTGATGTTGGTTATATCTGCTACGGTCTTTGCCGTGTCCAAGGTGCTGCTGGGTCGGTCCGGCTTAGGTAGTGCTCCGCGCCCCAAGACGCACGATGGCGAGAAAAAGCTCTCCGGTGTCAAAGGCTGGCTCATGTCCGCCACCTTCCTCGCCGTCTTTTTTATCGCCTGCGTTCCACACCTTGGTGTGTTACTTCTTTCGATCACCGGCGATTGGTATGGCACGATCTTGCCTGAGTCGATGACCGGTGCACACTACAGTGAGGCACTAGGTCACCCGCTTGTGGTTCCATCGATCAAAAACAGCCTGATCTATGCCTCGGGATCTACGTTGTTAGATATCATTCTCGGCACCGCGATTGCCTGGGTGGTGGTACGAAGCACAATCCGCGGCAGAGTTATTCTGGATGCAGTGATGATGCTTCCTCTCGCTGTTCCGGGACTCGTTCTTGCGTTCGGATATATCGCTGTGACTCAGAAAGGAGAACCGCTGCACTGGATGATAGGTGATGCCGCCAACCCGATATTCCTGCTCATTGCCGCCTATGCAGTGAGACGACTGCCTTATGTCGTGCGTGCTGCTGTGGCAGGCCTGCAACAAAGTAACATCGCGCTTGAAGAAGCTGCCCGCACGCTCGGTGCCTCGCCATTGCGCACGCTCAAACGTGTCGGTGTGCCACTGATCGGTGCCAACCTCGTTGCCGGAGGCATCCTGGCGTTCGCCTTTGCGATGTTAGAAGTGTCCGACAGCCTGATCCTCGCCCAGCAGGCGGAACATTACCCGGTCACCAAGGCGATCTACTCACTCCTCAGTACCCTCGGAAACGGTCACGAACTCGCCTCCGCCCTCGGTGTCTGGGCGATGATATTCCTCGGAGTTTCCATCATGGGCGCCTTTGTCATCCTCGGCAAACGAGGCGGCAGCATCTTCCGGATGTAACCTAGAGCGGAGAAGGATCATTCTTGAGAGTCAGGAATAAATCACGGCTCTCTTGTTGCTTGCTACGAAGTGTCATCAGCTGACCACTAACCTCACAGATCCATGAAAAACGGCCGCCAACAGGGAGTTGGTGGCCGTTTGTGAATGAGGTGCTGTTATGAGTTTAAATGTTTAAGCAGGTGTCTTCTCCTTTTCTTTTTCCGGTTTCGGTTTCTTCGGCTTTTTCTCCGGCGCCTTGACGTCACCTGTCTCGGTGGCTCCCTTCGCCTTTTTCCATCCGGACATGCCGGCGGTCAGGCTCTTGACGTTGGTGTATCCCAGACCTCTGGCTGCGACCGCAGCCTTTTTCCAGGCACTTCATTGGGGGCCTCCGCAGTAAGCGACGACAAGCATCGATTTGTCTTTGGGCAGGGAGGTTTTGAGCCCCTTCTTTTTCAGCGTCCGGTAGTGTAAGGCTCCGGGGATGTGCGCCTTGTTGTAGGCTGCTGCACCATTGGCATCAATGATGGATACTTTGCCATCCTTGATGGCGGCCTGAAGCTGCTCGACGGTTACGTCCTCAAACTTCGGCTCTTCTTGTTTTTCTTTTTTGTCACCCTCGGCAATCGCGGAGGTGGTGGCCAGCGCAAAGGCCACCACGGCACCCGTGAGGGATGGTAATTTCATTTTCATAGCCCTAGCACTGTAGAGAGGTGAATTGGAGAAGGCTAGAGAAAAATGGCAAAGGCCGGAGCCGCCATCGGTGGGGTAGGGGCGGTTCGCCGAACCGACTGCTCTATAAGCACAGAATCTACGTGCACTCGCACTATCAGAATCTCCGTGAAATCTCCAAGCCTTAAATAAATTCAAGGTTGCCAGTCACCTATTTACCGTGACAACTTACCCTACGGTCTGACCCTCTTCATTCCCCACTCCCCATTAAACCCATGCGTCTCCTCCTCCTCCCCGCCATTCTCTGTCTCGCCCTCAGCTCATGCTCATCCGTCCACCACTGCACGAGTGAAAAAGTCTGCGCCAACAAAGGCACCATCGTGCCCTCCACGGCCAAACAAGCCTGTCAAAGCAAACCACAACCCAAGCAGGTCTCCAACTCCGGCCTGACCGAGTTCTCCGCCGTCACCGGCTTCAAAGGCGGTGAGCCCGATAAAAGATACTACACGGTCAATAAAGCCTACCTCACGGCCGAGAAACAAACCGCGGATCTGAAACAACGCCGCGACGCCGTCAAAAGCTTTTCCCAAACCCTGTTCCGCAAGTGGGAACAGAAAATCCAGTGGTTCGACAGCCCGAAGCTGAAACCTGAATCAGCCCGACAGCTCGCCGCCGCGAAAAGCCATTACAACCGCCTCATCTTCGCCATCTACGGCGCCGAGAAATCACTCGACCCCGCATTGCGCAATCTCCACAGCCACGTCTTGCTCCTCAAACGCTACCGCAACTCCCACACCCTCGAGCCACTCGATGTACAGGTGAAAACAACCCGCCTCGAAGTCATCCGCAAGCTCCGCAAAATGGAACAAGCCGTCACCGATGCCGAAGAGTTCATCAAGCAGTTTGAGAAAGAGGCGTGGGTTTTAAAACTTAAATCTTAAACTCCCCCGACGCATGGTGCGGGGTCTCCGACAAATACCAAGTTGGGTTGTTGGTTCGTTTTTGAACAGCGAACCTCCTACGTCCCGC
>JARFPV010000570.1 GCA_029288115.1 Akkermansiaceae bacterium
GTGGTGGTATGCAAGATGACAGCCTTAGTGCTTGTGATCACTGGTGTCTGGAAAGTCGATGCCGTGGTCGAAAAAGATGAAATTGCGCTCTACAAAACTTCAGCGATGGTTGAAGTGGTAGGGTCAGTCTCCAAGGGCGACGAACTTCGAATCATCGGCAAGGAAAAGAAAGACGAGGATAAAAAGTTGGGCGAACGAGGCCAAGTATGGCTCAAGGATTTGGATGACGGAACAATGGAGACCGCATGGATCGACTACGAGGGGCTCGCCAAGATTGAGGGGGTCACCAAGACCTCACGCGCCTTTGGTCAGAAATTTGAGTCTTTCCCGAAGGTGCTTGCGATTGCAGTCCTGCTGTTTGCCTTCTCTACGATGATTTCATGGTCGTATTATGGTGAGCAGGCGGTGATCTACCTGTGTGGTGGGCGTAATCCGGCGGTGGTTCTGGCCTACAAGATCGTTTTCTGCTGCGTGGTTGTAGTAGGTGCGGCATCATCACTGGGTAATGTGGTTATGCTGTCCGATGCGATGATTTTTGCCATGGTGATACCGAACATGGTGGGCCTTTATCTGCTGCTTCCGGTTGTTAAGAGGGAGCTTGCGGACTTCCGTCAGCACGTGTCCGATGTCGAAGACTCCAACAAATAATCCATGTCCCACACCCTGAATTTCCGCCGTGCCGGCGTATCAACGCTTTCTCTTGCCCGCGTGGGAAACCCGCTGCGGTCCGAGCCGCTACACACATCCAAGGAGCTGTGCCGATTCTCTAGCGAGGATGCCGCAGTGCTCACGCCGTCATTTCTGAAGCCATTTAAAAACCTCGAGGCGAAGCAGTTTGTGCATCATTCGTCGCTGGATCTGAATGAGGTCTATCGCTACGCCAAAACGATTTTCAAGGAGCCCGACCTCTTGCTTGATCACGGACGCAAGATCGCGCGCCATCTCTACAACAAGTCGAAGCACCCGAATATCAAACCGGGTGATCTTTGTATCGCGTTGGTGACCGATCTATTGGTCGATGGCGAGCCTCGCCAGGCGCTGAGCATTATCAAATCCGAGAGCAAGGTGCCATTTCTTGAAGTGGCCGATACCGATGGGAATCTCGAACTCATTGCGCATCAGGGGATTTCTCCTGATAAAATCGACAAAGGCTGCCTGATTATCGAGCAGGATGCAGAAAATGGTTTCCTCGTTTACACCTTCGACAAGAGCAGCAGTGGCACCCATTTCTGGATGCGTGATTTTCTCGGCGTGAAGTTTCGCCGCGATAACGATTACATGACGCGCCGATACGCCGATATGTGTGTATCCTTTGCCAAAGAAGGCCTGCCTGAAGAAGTAGGTGCCGAGGAGCGCACGCGCATCGCAGGGCAAGCGATGGGGTATTTCGAGGACCGGGACGAGTTTGACCTGAAGCATTTCCGCGAGGAAGCACTCAAGGAGCCCGAGGTGATTGAAAAATTCGACCAGTTCCGGGAAAAGCAGGATGATGAGGACGGAGCCGCACTCGAGGACAACTTTGTCATCGCCAAAAAAGCCGCCCGCAAGGCAGCTACGCGTTTTCGTAGCACCATGAAACTCGACTGTGGTGTAAACCTGAGTTTTGCCCCGTCATTCACCGAGGAGGGTGAGGGGGCGTTCGAGCGGGGAGTCGATGAGAAAACCGGCAGGAAATTCGTCAAGATTTACTACAGGGAAGAGCTTTGAGTCCGTCGAGCCATGACTTTTTGAAATTTTTTTTGCCGTGATGGATTGAAAACCCATTGAGCTTTCTTTGTTTCCGAGACTAATGGTTGATAGAGAGTCGTTTAGGGAAAAAATCGCTGGTCAAGACACTAGAGTTGCGGCACTATGTCCCCGCAATGGGTGAGCAAAAAAATCAAGAGCAGCATCAGGTGCAGAAAAACATCATCGATCCGTCCGATTGTGGGCTCCCCGAGAAGTCTGATTCGGATGCCCCATTCCTCGTCGGAGGCGGGATTCCTGAGTGTCTGAAGCCCTCAAACCGCCGTACATTTCTCGCTGCCGCAGGTCTCACCACGGCTGGCGTGATTATTGGTGCCCCGCGCTCCGAAGGCGCATTTTTTGGCCTCATTGGCGATAAGCCAGTGCCCGGTATCCCGCACGCCTGGGTTCAGGCCAAGGGCTCTGACGTGCTTCGCTACGCCAAATTCATTCAGAAACTCAATCTGCGTAACATTACGCCACGTATGGTGCTCGCGCCTCACTTCAAGACTCGTGGTAGCGTGAAGAACAGTTTGCCGCCTAAAACTTATTGGCAAAAAATGGCACCCACTCTCAAGGTGATCGACAAAATGATCACTCGCATTGGTGCCCCGCTCAAGGAGATTACCTCAGCCTACCGCAGCCCGCGATACAACCGCGGTGTAGGTGGCAAGACCCGCTCATATCACATGCAGAACATGGCATGCGACATCAAGTTCCGCGGCGTTTCTCCT
>JARFPV010000582.1 GCA_029288115.1 Akkermansiaceae bacterium
GGGACGTGGCGCCACAGATAATAAAGGCCAGATGCTCGCCCACATTCTGGGTGTGGAAGAAAGCCTGGAAAAGAACGGAGAGCTTCCTGTAAATCTCATCCTCCTCTTCGAAGGAGAGGAAGAAATCGGCAGCCCAAACCTGGTCCCGTTTTTGGAACAACATAAGGACAAACTTCAGTGCGATGTCATCGCCGTTTCAGACACCGGCATGGTCGCCAAGGGTGTGCCTACACTCGGTTATGGACTGCGGGGCATCGCCTGCTGTGAAGTCACCGTGCGAGGCCCCAAAGGCGATCTCCACTCAGGCACCTACGGCGGCGTGGTCACTAATCCCGCCACCGCCGTGGCCAAGCTGGTGGCATCCCTGCACGGCCCCGACGGAAAAATTGCCATCGATGGATTCTATGACGACGTCCGCCCCCTCGAAGACTGGGAACGCGAAATGTGGGCGCAGGTCCCTGGTGTAAGCGACGACGACATTCTCAATGTCACCGGCTCCCTCGCCCCCTTCGGCGAACCAGGATACAGCTCCGCAGAACGGCTCTGGGCACGGCCAACCGCCGAAGTCAACGGCATCGGCGGCGGTTACCAGGGAGAGGGTTCCAAGACTGTCATCCCGGCAGAATCGATGGCAAAATTCTCGTTCCGTCTCGTGCCCGACCAGGACCCGGCCGACATCATGGAAAAGGTGCAGGCGCATTTTGAAAAACACACCCCAGAAGGCGTCACCGTAGAGGTCGAGGTGGGACACGACGGCAAACCGTTCTACGCCGACCCCAACTCAGCAAACGGCAAGGCGGGGCAAGCTGCGCTCAAATCTGCCTTCGGCAAAGACCCCGTGCTCATCCGCGAAGGCGGCTCCATCCCCATCATTCAGGACATGAAGGAAATCCTCGGCGTCGAGGCCCTCATGCTAGGTCTCGCCCTCCCTGACTGCCAAATCCACGCACCGAACGAAAACTTCTGGGTAGAGAACTTCGAAGCTGGAATCAGGCTGAATCAAGCGCTGATAGAGGAATTAGCAAAATAGCACTGCCCGCTGATAGTCAACGACATGCATTACGTGCATGTGATGTGATTTACGCTGGCAACGTCGCTTCGGGTAATATTTTCCACTCGACGTATATCTATGACGATTGGTAGGCTGCCCATCGTGCCATTATTAACGACTCATTCACCAAGAAAGAATGAGCAACCCCACTGTGTTATGTTTAAATTGAGCCTATTACTACTTTGCCTGGGAAGTCTGCCGTTGTGTTCCTGTGGCGACTACCATGCAGATGTATCTGTTTATCACCCATATTCTCAGGTTTTACACCGCAAGGCCCTGACAAAGAAGCCCATGGTTGTCTACAAAATCGACCGCCAGATTAACGGATATAAGGACCGCCACTCATTGAGCAATGACGGTGCTGGGTTCCCCGTTGTTGCCCGACTGCGCACGGGCAGTCATGTTAGGTTTGACCGTGCAGTCAAGCGGGCAAGTGTAACTGGCCAGGGGACTGTTATGTTAGAGGGCACAGCGTATACTGGAGGCCTTACGTACCC
Organism: Akkermansiaceae bacterium; assembly: GCA_029288115.1. Taxonomy (GTDB): domain Bacteria; phylum Verrucomicrobiota; class Verrucomicrobiia; order Verrucomicrobiales; family Akkermansiaceae; genus Oceaniferula. The sequence continues at coordinate 1,549 of JARFPV010000582.1, forward strand.
GGTATCGTTTAATTCGGGACTAAGCTCTGAGAGTGCTTTCAAGAATAGGTTTAGTCGATGGTTCAAGTTAGCCCCTGATAACCACTAACAAAAAAGCTACACCCCCTAGCCCTCCTTCCGCGTAAACACCCAATTGGTGTCGTCGCTCAGCTCTTTATCGAACTTATACCCCCCACCCTTGAAGCGCTTCAGATCGGCCGGGCGTGATATTTTTTTCTGCACCGCCCAACCCGCCATCATGCCGCGGGCTTTTTTGGCGAAGAAGGAAATGATTTTGTACTTCCCGTTTTTCCAGTCCTTGAACACTGGTGTGATCACTGGAGCCTTGAGATCCTTCTGTTGGATGGCTGAAAAATACTCGTTGGACGCCAGATTAATGACCGCGTCCCCCTTCGCCTTGAGATCCTTGTTCAGGTTCTTGGTAAGTTCATCACCCCAGAACTGATACAGGTTCTAGCCGCGTGCCGTGCTCAGCTTGGTTCCCATCTCAAGCCGGTAGGCGAGCATCAGGTCGAGCGGGCGCAGGATACCGTAGAGCCCGGATAGGATACGGATCGATTTTTGCGCTTCGACAAAATCCTCCTTTTGCCAGCCCTCGACGGCAAGTCCTTGGTAGACGTCGCCTTTGAACGCCAGAATCGCTTGCCGGGCCTCAGGCTTCGAGTAGTCAGTGCGCCATTCGTCAAACCGCTCAGCATTCAATGCCGCCAGCTTACTGGAAATGCCCATGAGCTTTTCCAGCTGTGCAGGCTTCATCTTTTTCATCACCTCAGCCAACTCGGCGGAATCTTCGAGAAAACGAGGCATCGTGCCACGCAACGACGGCACTTCCGAGTCGTAGTCGAGCGTCTTGGCCGGTGACAAAAGGTAGAGCATCTATATTGTGATCCGTGTGAAGTGATCGGCGATCCGTGTTACGGAGTCCACTCTTGGATGCGGTCAGCCTGAGCGGCGAACAGCGCGTCTGTGGAATCGTGGATTTCGATGGAATCGATGGTATCGCCACCTGCGATGGAATCGACGACGTCCTGCCCCTCAGTGACTTCACCAAAGACAGTGTGCATTCCGTCAAGGTGTGGAGTCGGCCCGTGGGTGATGAAAAACTGAGAACCGTTGGTATTCGGTCCGGCGTTTGCCATGGAAAGAATCCCCGCCTTGTCGTGCTTGAGGTGAGGTTTGCATTCGCACTCGAACTTGTAGCCGGGGCCACCTGACCCAGTACCGGTTGGGTCGCCACCTTGGATCATGAAGTTCGGGATCACGCGGTGGAAAACGAGGCCGTCATAGAACCCGCGGCTAGCGAGGTTCAGGAAGCTGGCGCAGGTCACTTGGGTGTCACCGGCAAACATACGGATCTTGATGTCTCCCTTGCCGGTCTTCATGGTAATGTTGATGTCTTGGATATCGCTCATGTCGTGGGTAGAAAACCACGGATCGGGCGGATTGCACGGATTTTTTTGCTGAATAAATCCACTCGGAGTAACGTCGCATCGCCATGCGAATATTTACTCCCCTACCCACAGTCATTTTGCTGCTCGGATACTTCATTACATCTGCTCACGCCCAACTCACCACCGAGCCGCCTTCAGAGAGAGATGCACTGGAAATCATCTCTGCCCACGAGCGTATCAAAGCGAGCCTCTACAAGGTCATCCGCATCACGCCCGGACAACAACAGGACAAGGACGGCTTTATTGAAGGCAATGTGACGCGCGTCACCGTCTTCGCGCCCAGAAGCGCCGGTCGCCCGACACGAACCATCAAAAACTACCTACTCTATCATACCGACGAATATGGCTGGTTCATCGAATCAATCAAACAGGACACACGAGGTGTCTATCTGGAGATCAGCTCTCAGAAAAAGGGTCGGATATACGTGCGCTGAGGACATGATATATCGCCTTGTCCTGACAATATCGTGAGCTACCATACGGACGTGCTGGCACTTAACACGGCACAATCACGCTTCACAGAGCAAGTGGACGCTGGGTAAATATCACCGATTTTACTAAGACGACCCGACCACACAACGTATCACCCACCATGCAAGGCAAAGACTACGATATCCGCATCACCAGCAAGCACCGTGTGCGATTCACTCGGGACGCATTTGATCTGGATAATCGCATGCTGATCGATCTCCTGGAAACAAACGGTCAGGCGAAGGTGCTTGCATTTATCGATCAGGGAGTCGCTGATGCCTTCCCTGGGCTCGAGGCTCAGGTCGAAGATTACATGGAGCGCATGCCTGGATTCGCCTCACGCGGCACCATCACCTACAAAGGTGGTGAGGACTGCAAACGTGACGCGAACACCCTGCAAGCGGCATGGGACGCCATTGAAAAAGCAGGTATCGACCGGCATTCCTACATCATCTGCATTGGCGGCGGTGCGTTCCTCGATGTCATCGGCCTTGCGGCAGCCACCGCGCACCGCGGGATCCGGCTGGTTCGCTTCCCCACCACAGCGTTGTCCCAAGACGACAGCGGTGTGGGAGTGAAAAACGGCATCAATGCCTACAATAAGAAAAACTTCCTCGGCACATTTGCGGTGCCCTACGCCGTGGTGAACGATTTCACATTCCTGCACGGCCAGCCTGAAATCGAGAGGCGCGCCGGACTTGTGGAGGCCGTCAAGGTCGCACTGGTCAAGGATGCTGGATTTTTCCACTGGATCGAGGACAATATCGAACAACTCAGCGCACTGCACCCACACACGCTGGAGGAAGCAGTCGAACGCTCCGCCCTGCTGCACGCATCCCACATCGCCTACGGTGGTGACCCATTTGAAACAGGCAACAGCCGGCCACTGGACTTCGGACACTGGGCTGCGCACAAGATGGAGCAACTCACCGACTTCGAACTGACCCACGCCGATGCTGTCGGTGTTGGCGTGGCCCTCGATAGCATTTACTCGTGGAAAACCGGCCGACTCGATGAGGCATCTGCGATGCGTATTCTCAGCGTGTTGAAGCAACTCAAGCTTCCCACTTGGCATGCCTCTCTGGAGATGATGGCCGATGATGGCACCCGGGCCGTTTACAAGGGGCTTGATGAATTCCGCGAGCACCTCGGTGGTCAACTCACCGTGCTGCTACTCAAGGATCTTGGAAAAGGAGAAGACGTGCATTCAATGGACCGCGACCTTCTGGACGAGTGTATCGATTGGTTAGCAATGCATGCAAATGGTAGGGTGGATTGGCCTCAATCCGCCGAAGCTTGAGGGCAGATACTACGTGCGGCGGATTGAGGCCAATCTGCCCTACCGCCTTAAACTTCCTTTGCCGTCTTGAAGTGCATCTTAGCCACCTTGGGCAGGATGTCATCGCCATGCTGAGCTACGAGCTCGCGCGCTGCGTCCAGCACATGGGGGCCGGCACCTAACGGGATTTTGACGCCGGACTTCTCGCTCGATTGTTCGATCCAATTGACAAATCGTTCACGGGCAAGAATCGATGCTGCAGCGACAGCCACATCACTTTCGCCTTTGGTTCGTTGCTGGAGCTTCACCTGGACACCGTGTCGGGACAGCTCGCGTTCTAACACCTCTTTGCGAGCAAATTGGTCACTGAGAGCACGTGGGCAGGTCGGCACCTGGTGCGCAAGATTACTGATGACCTTGGCATGCCCCCAAGCGAGCAAGCGATTCAGGTTTTTGAACTTGGCATACATTTCATTGTATTTCTCGGGCCCAATGCTCACTACCTCGTGGGCGATGCCTGGTGTATCGCGAATGATTTTTGCCAGCTTGGCAATTTTTGCGCTACTGGTGATGCGCTTGCTATCCATCACGCCGGCATCGAGCAGAGCACGAGTTGACTTGGCATCGGTATAGGCACCAGCAATCACGAGTGGACCAAAAAAATCACCCTTACCACTTTCATCAATACCGAAGTGCGGTTCAAACATTTCCGGCTCGTTGACTTCCTCATATCCAAGCTTTGCTTCGCCGAGAATCATCGGCTCAAGGGTGAATCGCACAAAATCCTCGGTCTCCTTACCCTGGATAAGCACCTTCGGGCCCTTCTCATACACTGTCACGTTGAGCTTCCCCTTCTTGGCAGAAAAATGCGCGTAAGGTTTGGACTTAAATTCAAATCCACCTTCCTCGAGGATGGTGCGGATTTTTTTAACATCCGTCGATTTGATCGGCGCTGTGTAACTGGAAAGACTCATGACCCCAGCTCCTTTATGACTCTTTGCTGATACAGCCTGGATAACCGGCTTGTCACTTCACCCACACCTTGAGGCTCGGCACCCAGCATGACCGCCGACTGAACCTCACGCGTTGAACTTGTTAGGAAAATTTCATCAGCAGCGTCAACGTCGTCCATGGAGAGTTCACACTCCTCAACGACAAGCCCGTCCTCACAAGCGAGTTCAATCACTACAGCACGGGTGACACCCGCCAAACAGCCGCTCTCGAGCGATGGGGTCACAAGCTTGCCGTTGCTAACCAAAAAGATGTTCGACGTCGCGCACTCACATAACTGCCCTACCGTATTAACCATAACAGCCTCATTAGCACCTGCTTCGACGGCGTGCCGTAACGCCATCAGGTTATTTCCGTAGGATGATGTTTTGCAGCCTGACAATCCCGATCGTTCGTTGTGCGGAAACGGTGAAGCCAGCAAAACAACCTGATCCTCCGGTCCAGCAACACCGACAGCATTGACCATCACATTTCCGCGCGCGTCTTTTGCCTCCTCATCGCCGAAAAGCGAGTGTTCACCACCGCTGAGAGAAAGCCTGATTCTAGATCGGCCCTCCTCCAGCCCATTGGCCTTTAATACTTCGCTCACTGCAGCCTCGATGATTTCTTGTGATGGCACATGGATATCCATGACCTTGGCAGAATGCTTCAATCTCTCAAAATGCCGCGAAAACCCGAACACCCTGCCATCGTAACCGGGCATTGTTTCAAAGGCAGTCCAACCGACAGCCAGTCCTAGATCAAATGGCGACACGCGCACCTGGTCAGCAGGTATTAACGCACCATTCATCCACACTATAGGAGAGTTACTCACGGCTGCTACTATCGTTAATGACAACTAACGGTCAAGGGCACACTGGAGCGTATCCACGGCAAATCGCATTTCATCGTCGGAGATAATGAATGGTGGGGTGAATGCCAGCACGTTCCCGTGGGGGCCGTCCGCGAGCATAATCACACCCGAACTCAGCATGTTTGTTAGTATGTCGCCCGCACAGCCTGCAGCAGGTTCTCCACCGGAGTGTTTCAACTCCACTCCTAACATCAGACCACGCCCCCTCACCTCATGAATCAACGGGCTGGATAAATTTTTCAGAAGCTCAGCAAAAACCGCACCACGCTCGGCCACTTTGACAACAGTCTCAGGACTTGTATGCTCACGGATCGACGCCAACGCCATGGCGCAACCGACAGGATTCCCGAGAAAAGTACTGGTGTGCAACGCTTCACCCTCCGAATCAGGCCACGCATCCATGACTGAAGACTTTCCCACACAAGCGGAAATCGGGTAGCCTCCACTCATCGCCTTTCCCAGACAAACCAGGTCAGGGACCACACCCTCATGCTCGCAGGCAAATAGCTTACCGGTGCGGTTAAAACCCGTGTAGATCTCGTCAAAAATTAATACCGCTCCGTGCTGGTCACACCATCCACGAAGCATTGCCAGAAAACCATCGGGAGGCACAACCTTTCCTCCCCTTCCCTGAATCGGCTCC
>JARFPV010000600.1 GCA_029288115.1 Akkermansiaceae bacterium
CACCCCCCCCCCCCCCCCACCTCCACTAGACAATCTTCGTCGGCAGCGTCAGATGTGTATAAGAGACAGCGCCAGACCCTGCCGAAGTGCCGTTTCGGAAAGTCGGGCTCGATCTTCTGGCAGGCAAAGGTTTACGACAACCACTTTCGCCATCACCAGAGAGACACCCGCAAGCACGGCGCAGAGCTGCTTACACACCTAACGAATATGGTGAAAGCGCAGGCTCAAGCTGGGACATTCTCCGAAACCATCTTCGGTATGTGGCTGCACGGAATCGATGTGCGTGACGAGAAAATGCGCGCATTGATGCAGACGATTGCCAAGTCGCCAGCTTACCTCAAACTTGATCCTGAATACCGTCGCTCAGCGACAGATCACCACCACTTCGGTCGCATCGCTTATCCACCCAACATGGTGGCTGAAGGGCCAGACTCCATGAGCCGAGAACTGCTCAGCCTGCCCGCAAAGGCCGCTCCCGCTCAGGTCGAAGCTGCATTGAAGGCTGTTATGGATCGTACCAACAAGGCACCTGCCAAGGTGACGATTATCGGCCTCGCGCAAGTTGCCACGCTCCCCAAATGGTCTCCTGAAATCCGCAATCTCGTGCTCTCCCTGTTTAAAGAGAACGCCCCCATCGGCGAGTATCCCGCCAACCAAGGGTATGAGCAACTCGTTAACCGGATTGCGAAAGAAACTCTGGAAAGTAAAGAGTGGTCGTCACTTGAAACATACGCAGCAGGTCTCTGGCACTCCGCTGCGATATTGAATCAACCGCAGCATACAGGCGCCACCGCACTATCGCTTCTCGCCGAGGCCGCGCTTGATGCCAATGCTGCATCGATTGCGATGACTTTCTCGCGAGCCGCTCTTCGCGGTCAGGCAGGCCGGGTTTTGTTCAAGAGAGAGGACTGGGGAGTGCCTGTCATCGCCAACCGTATGCGTGCCATCCCAGGTAAAGCCGCCTCCGCCATCGGTGCCGTGGAAATCCCGGTCGATGAATCCGATCCCGCATATCCGATCTACAAATCCAATGCCGAGTTCGTTCAGGGTAACTTCGATTCCGCATGGGACCTCTATGTGAAAAATGCCGACCAGTTAGAAGGTGTGCTGCGTAAGACATCCGCCGAATACGGGTTCTGGCTTCTCAAAAAGAATACCGAAACTGAAAATACCGACCGCGCCGAGCAGTTGGTCAAGGAGCTGACTATCTGGTCGCGCCAAGCCGAGGGCACCTTCAGTCTGGAACAGGATGCCGAGCTAAAAATCGCCTACGCTGATCTCGCCTACCTCAAGGGAGCCCTGCCAACGTCACGCGCGTGGTATCGTAAGGTTGCCGATGCCAAGGAATACCAAGGGTCGGATGTTGGGCTGCGTGCCGCTTTAGGATCCGTCAAGGTCGACCGCGCATCGAAAAACTTCGGTGCCGCCATGACCGAGCTCGACAAGCTGATGCGTATCAAGGACCCCGCCTCACGCATCAAAGTCCACTATGCCCGCGCCGAGGTCTTTATGGATCAGGAAAACTTCAAGGAAGGCCTCGATGAAATCGAGTCGGTCCTCCTGCGTAAACCCAAACACCCGGACGCCCTGATTCTTCGTGGAAAAATTCATAACCAAATGCGCAAACTCGTCGAGGCGAGTCAGATCGAGCTCGGAGCCTCACAGGAGGACACCGTGATCGTTCCTGGTGAGGCGGTGAAAATCAACCTGCGTGACCCCACACTCCGGGTCTCCGGTGTAGGTGCCGACATCGAAGTCGAGATCTGGGCGAAGTCCGGTGACAAAGAACGCGTCATGCTCCGCCAGCTCGGCGACGATAAGGAAAAATTCCGTGCCGAAGTGCAGACTGCACTGGGACCTCCAGTCCCTGGTGACAAGACTCTGCAGATCCTCGGTGATGATGAAATCCGCTTCGGATACTCAAAACGATTCCGCGCTAAGATGGATGACCTCCCGGATGATCCGAAGGTTGTCATCACCGTGGCATCCGACGCCCAACTCGCATTGACCGCTGGCGCATTCCCCGCACGTGAAGGGGAGCGCAAGCTCGATATCTCAGAACTCGGGCTTTCCACCGCACAGGCTGCCCTGGGCACGCGTTCGGTCCGTCCAGGAAACCCGGTCTACCTGCGTGTGTATGACTCCGATCAGAGTAAGACTGCCAATGCCGATGAGATTTACGTCACCCTCACAGCATCGAGTGGTGATGAGATCCGCCGACTCAAACTCACCGAGACCGGCCCGTTCACCGGTGAGTTTCAAGCGATCGTTCCTACCAGCGGTGCCCAGGCACTGGCATTCGCCTCCGAAAGCGCCCCGGGCCGCGACCCGAACATGGCCATCAGCGCGAAAGACTACCCCGGTTGGCAAGGTGAAGTCGGTGACCGCGACAAGATGCGCATCTTCGGCGTCGATATGAACGACAACGTGCCGGTCGATAAGATGTCCGTCACCACCGGTGGGGCAGGTCAGTCACTGACGCATTTCATCCTGCAAACGTCAATGAATGGCAAGGACTGGACGACACGTTCACGTTTTCCTGAGACCAAAAATCTAGCTCCTTGGGATGGTCGACCTCGTATATCTGTTGTCCCTAACACACATGTTGGTCCGCTATCGGTTCCGGAAGATTACAATCTTCCCGATGACTGGAAAGAACGCATGGAAATCGATTCTGTCCGCTCAAACATGGAATACAACGCTGCACACGTGGCCAACCTCACATTTGAGAAATTCCCCAACATCAGGATCCACCCTGGATCTCCTGTATTGGTTAAATTTCGCGCCCTGTTCTATCAGCCGACTGCTGCCATCCGGCGCTTCAAGCTCGATGGTCTCCCCGCTGTGGATGACAAGGAAAACTCCCGTGTGATTTTCCTGATCGATGGCAAGCCTGCCAGTGATGAATCCGAAAGCCCACTCACCATCGAACGTGAGCTCCGCCCCGGGCTGCACGAAATTCAAATCTGGTACACCGAGCGAGTAAGCGACTTGCAAAAACGTAAGCCGTCGTTGCTCTGTGACGTCGAAGGTAAAGACGAACTCGCACCTTGCCCGGACACTATGTTCGATCCCGCTAAGTTCCCCGAAGGCGTGCGCCAGCTCATCGATCAATCAGCTACGATTACCAAAACCGACAGTGGATTTGATTTTGCCTTCGGCGACCGCACTCAGGCACGCATCACACGCCTCGTGATTGCTGGCTTTGAGGGTGTTGCTCCTGTGATCAATAAGGTCACTCTGGGCGATCGCACCGGCAAGGCACTGTTGCCCGTGCAACAGGACTACCAGGCGCTGCGCGCGAACACCGAGCTGGAAGTGCTCCCCGGCGACCAGATTGTCGCCCGCTACGAAGACCCGGTGTCGGCAACACCCAAACGTAACAAGCACCAGAAAAACCTCACAGTGGCATTCAATAACGCGGAGGTATCCGCATCGTTCCTCAACTACGAAACCACCACTGAGGGACGTGTGCTTGTGTTAGAACCAATCCGACGGTTCCGATTCGATGACGCGGTCGCAATTGTCATCGAGGACCCCGACATGGACGGTAGCCCGAAACGCGACACCGTGGAGTTCAAGATCACCACCAGCAGTGGTGGTGAGGCGACCGTGAAAGCGCTCGAGACCGAGGAGCATAGCGGACGTTTTATCGGCAAGATCTTCCCCGTTGATGGTGAGCCCACTCGTGCTTCGGAAATCAAGATGACCAAAGGAGGCACCCTGACCGCCGTTTACCGCGACCAGGAAAACCTGAGCCCGGGAATCCCGACTGACCGCAAGGTGACCATCTCCCACGCGAATTACGCAACGCCATCACTCGCCGCCTACAACATCGCGAGCAAGAAACTGCCACCCGTCAAAACTGAGGAACAACCGGTCAGCCAGACGAAAACCCGCAAAGGTAGCCGTTTCATGCCGGAAATTATGCCCGAGCGACGCACACTCGATTACAGCTACGTTGCCGAGGAAAAGCTCGCCGAAGCAAAACTCCAGGGAGTTATTGGTGCTAGCATGCGATTCGATGTCGTGGTTCCCCACCTCGCACTGGCTGGAAGCAGTGAGATCCGCGCCTACATCCAGACCGATGCCGCAAGGAAGGCAGCCAAAGGAAGCCTCAAGGAGCCATTTGATGTCAGCGTGCCCGGCACAATGAAACTTACCGGTGTGCTGAAGGGCGCAGCGGTGACCGCCCCGAGCGGTTATACGATTGGCGCTGGTCCACGTTCGCCTTCAAACCAACCACCACTCGAGGAAGGACGTTTCGCATTTTCCATTCCACTGATTCTAGGCGACCTGCCAACGATCAGCTACGGCAACAAAGCCGCAGAAGCGCTACCGAGTTCAGCCATCCCAGAGGGGCTGATCGTCAACGCAGGTGATGTCGTCCACCTCGGGTATCCGTATAAAGATGCCGAGGGCAAGGTGCAATGGAAGACGACCCAGCTCGAAGTCACAAGCCATGGATTCCTCGATGTCATGGACGGTAACTACAACACCGCCCTGACACGTGCCTTCGTCGGTGAAAAAGTCTACGTGCGCGTGCTCGACCGCGGACGCGATACGGGTCCGGCACGTGATTCTACAACCGTGACCCTGAAATCGACCAGCGGTGCCAGCACCGAGTATGAACTCCGCGAAACCGAACCGCACTCCGGTGTGTTCAAAGGTGTCTTCGCACTCAGCTACGCCGACGACAAACTGCCCTCCAAGCTGCCACCCGTCGCACTCAACGGTTTCCCCGTCCGCTACGGCGATGACGTTTCCGTTTCCTACAAAACACCGGAGGGCATCCAGTCCTACCAAGTTGATGTCAACAAGGGTGCCGACGGTATCATCGAGCCATTCAGTAAACGCTTTACCGGTGACGAGATGGCTGTGCAGACGAGCTTCGTGCTCGCCGAATGTTTCTTCGAACTGGCGAAAAAACATCGTGAGATGGAGCAGGAAAGCCTGGCCCGCCGCGAGATGGCACATGCCCAGAAATTGCTCGCCGAAGCAATCGCTACCCACCGTGACGACGAACTGCGCGCGCACGCTGAGTATTTGTTAGGTAACCTGTCCCAGGAATATGCGGACCTCTCGAAAAACGAGGCTGCCAAGCTGCCGATGTATCAGGACGCGCTGGCGCGATTCATGAAAATCACCACCGACTACCCGGACACTGAGTTCGCACCCAAAGCGCAGTTCAAGACCGCACTCGTTTACGAAAAAATGGGTGAGATCGATAACGCCGTGGAGGAGTATGTGAAACTCGCCTACAAGTACCCCGACGACGAACTGATCCCTCAGGTGATGTCGCGCCTCGGTGGCTATTTCCAGAAAAAAGGCCTCGCGTATAAAAAGCAGGCAGACCCACTGCGTGAGAAGGAAGACGATGAGTCGAAGACAGAGGTGATTCGACTCGATAAGCTCTCCTACCCACAGTTCCTCAATGCCGCCATGGTATTCACCAAGCTTCAGGAAAGATTCCCAGAGGACAAACTCGCCGGTCTTGCCGGACTG
>JARFPV010000003.1 GCA_029288115.1 Akkermansiaceae bacterium
AGATGGGTAATTGGACGAGTGAACATTAACGTAAAGTTGCCCCGTCAACAGGGCATCCAGCACCGCTTGATCTGTGTTGAGAAACTGAGCAGCAACGATATTCCAGCTGTGGCCATCTACCTGTCCAAGCGGAAGACTCTCAACGTGCGGACCGCTTTCTGGGTTTTTGATATGGATATGCACTGCAGTCTGGGGGGCAGTGAGCCCATAAAATGTCAGGTTCACATCACCAATTTCGTTGTCCCCCTGGATGAGAACGGTTGATAGTCCTGAGGCGGATGTCACCGCTGCACCTTCTGGTGTTAGCTGAGCAACAAGTAGGCGCGCGTTTGCCGCAATGTTGGTGGCGTCACAAATTCTAATGGAAGCTGTGCTATTAGTCCCGCCCACGGTGCAGACTAAAGTTTCGGGCACTTCGGTCAGGCTGTCGGCTATCGGGTGGCAAAACACTTCCACGCTACTGGCTCCAGCCGGGATGGTGATACTTCCATTAAGGGGGGTGCCCGCTGCATCCTTAAGCACATAGTCGCTCGGCAATGCGGACCCCTTTGTAGGATTGCTGTCTCCCGCAAGGTTAAGAAAAACGGTATGCGGATACGTGGTTGCGCCACTACGGGATATAGTGAACTGCGCGGGTGTGTTCTCTTTTTCAAATGCCTCAGGAACCGTCGTGGTGATGGTAACTTCGTCATTTGTGATGGCATTGAGTAGTGACTGGAAGGCTGCGAGATCGGAGTTCGGGCCGTCTCCGTGTGAATTGGAATTACCCGGGTCGAAGCCTTCCATTTGTTCCTCAGCCCAGTCTGGAATACCGTCACCATCGCTATCAGCATCGTCCACGATGACGCGATAAAAATTAAGGGTCTCAGGTTGCCCATTCAGTGGTGTGGTCATTGACGAGCCTGATGCTACCACTGGAGTGCCGTATCCGGTCCATGTATGTGATTCCAGGCTATCCGAAATGAAAACCTGGTAGCGTTTGCCCTTTTCCGTAGGGCAGGTCAGGATGACATCGCTGCCCGACTGTGTAATTGTGCCGATCTTATGAACCGATAGGGGATTGCGTGGGTCGGTTCCTGCCAAGGACTCTTTTGCGTTGCTTTGACCATCTTTATCCTCGTCCGCTGCCTTGGCCGCAGCATCCACAACGAGAGCAGTTGCGTTGTATTTGTTTTCCCATACGTCGCTGACGCCGTTGCTATTGAGATCTACGATAGCGTTAACTTCAGATGGGCAGGCAACAAAAGCCATCGCCCAGAACATGGTATTGGATCGTAGTTTCATTCGCATCGTATGTAAGGGAACACCCTCCAGCAGAAGAGGTTGCAAGATTTGAAGATTACAAAGTAAATCGATTTTAAGCTGATATGTCCATGATGAATTGTCCCTTTTTCGACAATTCATCGAACCTTACTTAATCTGAATCAGCTAAATATATTGCGTGTAAGCTATGTATTTCTGAAATTATTATTTTAATTAAACCTTTATTTTATAATGAATTTCATAGTTAGGCAGTATTATTTATAAATAAATCTTTACAAATTTAAAAAAATGCATAAAGTGATGGCGAACTCACCGACGAAGCCATGAAATCCTATAAAAAAACACGCAAAATCAAATTTCTGGTATCCATGACCACACTCGCATTGTGCGGTGTAATGAATGCTCAGTATATTGACAGCCTGTCCGGCGTCAGCGGTTCTGGTGGAC
>JARFPV010000308.1 GCA_029288115.1 Akkermansiaceae bacterium
GACTCCTGCGGGACTTCAAATTTGAACTTCCCGGGACCTCGGTGCGAGAACTCGTCATTGATGGTGATCTCGTCGACAATCGGGGATCTCATCTCGAGAAGTATCGGGAGCTCGGGAAACAGGTCGATGCCCAGATGGCCCGCAAGGAGGTTGAGCAGTTCAGCCGGGGATTTGCCGAGGAGCACGGGGTTGAGTTGGCCTTCACGGATGGAGCGGTTTCCCGCTTGGCCGCCGACGCTGCGGACGAGGGGCGGAGCTTGTTGCGACTGTGCCGGCATCGATTCCGCGACGTGCAGTTCGGGCTCAAGCTCATCCAGAAGAATACCGGGCGAACGTGTTTCGAGCTTGATGAGACCGCGATTGGAGACCCCGACAAGTTCTTGAGCGATCTGGTGGTTCAGAGTTATCGTGAGCCCGCGGGCGACAAGGGGGAGTCCGCGAGCGATGAGTGATTCCACGGCAGCCGTCTCAGGGCACCCGGTCTATGCGGCGGGGGTGATCGGCAGCTTTAGTCTCGCTTTGGTCCTCCTTTTGGAGGTGCTGGGGGTATTTTCCGGAGCCGAAGTGGGGCTGCGGGATTCCTACCGTGACTACGGATTTCTGGTGGATGCCGATGCCAGCCAGCCGGGCTGGGCGCTCTGGTTGACGGGTGGGCTGATTTATCTGCTTCCGTGGGTGCTCTTTGAGATTCCTGGTACCCAACGGCGCCTTTTGGTGCTGGTGGGCGTGCTGGTCCTTCTGGTGCTGACCTCTCCGGTGCTGGCCCTGTGGCTGGTCTACTGGAACCCGGCCTCGGGGCTGCTGGCCCTGGCTTGGGCTGGCTTGTGCTCGCTTCTCTGGGCCAAGCAGCATCCGATGCCTTGCGAAGGGGAGCTGCTGGATGAGTCCCAGCGGGAGAAGATTATCGCGATCGAAGAGGGAGAGGAGTCCCGGCGAAAGCAGTCATAGGGGATGGCGCGCGCGGATTATCCAGAACCAGTGACGGCGCTGGTTAATGAGCTGAAGAGGCTTCCGGGCATCGGGCCGCGTAGTGCTGAGCGCATCGCCTTGTGGCTTCTGCAGAACCCGAAAGCTCAGCCTGGCCAGCTGCGGGAAGCAATCCACCTGGCGCAGGCCGAGGTCGTTTCGTGTCGGGTTTGCGGGTTCTTCGCCACGCACGAGGCCTGCCCCATTTGTGGTGATCCCAAGCGTGACCCCGGGACCCTTTGTGTGGTCGAACAGGCCACCGATATTCTTCCGATCGAGCGGTCGGGCGCCTTTTCGGGAGGCTACCACTGCCTTGGGGGCAAGCTGTCTCCGCTGGATCACGTGACCCCGGAGGATCTGAGAATCCGGGAGTTGGTGGCTCGGGTGGAAAAACAGCCAGAAATGGAGGTCATCCTTGCGGTGGGGGCCGACGTCGAGGGAGAGGCGACAGCCAATTATCTTCATGACCTCCTGGAGGAACTGCCGTGCCGGGTTACCCGGCTAGCCCAAGGATTGCCTGCTGGGGGTGACCTCGAGCATGCCGATCAGCTGACGGTTTTGCGGGCTTTTGACGGCCGTCGCTAGCGGCTTTGGGGTAAGGAAAACACCCGGGGAGGGGAGGGTTTGTCCGTTTTTATCGGATAAATTTTCGGCGAGCCGATAGCCGGAATGGGCATAAAACAGGCTGTTTCCAGCCACTTCGTCATTTTTATTTAAAAAACCTAAATAAACCCCTTGCGTTAAATTATTAATTTTGCGTAAATTTCCCCAACAACAAACTGCTGCTCCTCGGGAGGGAACCTTGATCCGGCGCGGGTGTCGTATCGAGGTGGGCCAAGCGGCCCTCTGGTCCTCCTGCGGGCTTTCACCCTACTACAATGAAAATTGGTCTCATCTCCCTCGCGGTGCTCGCTGGCACTGGCTCGATTCTGGCTGACACCGACCCCTACAATCCGGTGGGCACGCTCCAAGTGTCCCCGAAAACGGTCCAGACTGGCGTTCACACGAATCTCTCGTGGGACGTCGAATATCCCAGCGCGGTCTTGGACATCGTGGACATCAACGACGATGACTCGATTACGACCAAAATCGAGACCCGTCTCCAATTGCGGGTCATCGGTGCGTCTTGGTCCACCCGGACGACCTTCTACACAGTGAACGCGTATGCCCGGATTAGTGGGTCCTCCTGGCGCCAGGTTTTTTACGGTAAGGAGTATGACATCAACCCGCTCTATCTCCCGATCAACCGGATCGTGTCTCCCGGTTCCCGCATCGATGTGGCCGCTCGTGGTCATTTGGGGAGAAGCAATTGGACCCAGTGGTACTGGACCTTGGAGAATCACCAGAACGTGGTGGCGCTTGTGAACGGGGATCCGGTCCCGACCATCGACAAGGCGCATGCGATTCAGGAGGACGTTGAAACCTACCTCGCCAACTACGTGGATGATGATGGTAACATCAGCATCGGGCCCCACGATGTGATTTATCTCTTCGACTTCAATAGTTACGGAAGTTCTGGATTCGATCTGCAGGACTTTGTCTGCCTGCTGACCTTCACGCCGACGGAATACGTCGTCGATTAAGTCCGAACTCACTTTGCGACTCGAACCATTCACCCTTTGGAACGATGCGAAATCAACTGCTTGTAACTCTGGTTCTCACCTTGCCGGTCTTGGCGAATCCTGCGGACAACTACGAGAACTTCATCATCCAGAAGCAGGTCGACATGGCCGGTATCGATCAACACCTCTGGAATTTGGAGGCGACCGGTAATGCGACCTCTCCCGAGGGAGTTGGTCCGAACGGCTCCGATTTTGAACTCTGGTCGATCTTCAATCCGACCGGGCAGAACTACCTCCTGGATACCCAGTTCGTCTCGGCCTACGCGCCCACCGCGCAGATCACGATCGAAACCGGTGACCCTTATGCGGTGGTGCCCAGGACACGGGCTGACAAGGGATACACCGTGTATGTCGAGATCCTCGGCCTCATTCCTCCCCACCTCATTGATGCCTCCACCCCCGTGGCGGCCCAGATGGTTCTCTACAACCATGTGACCTATGCCTACCCCGCAGGGACAGACACCCTGGAAGGGGCCTCGGTGGCTCCCGTGCAGGTGGATCAATTTTACGTCCATGGCAACGGGTTCTTCCCCAATGACCCGGGGTATCTCCAGTTCAACGTTACCAACATCACCACACCGAACGACCTCACGGAGATTCGTGGTGAAGAGCACCTCACGATCACCGCGCTCGCCGACTTTGGTGTGCCCGAGTCAGAACTCGAGACCGCCAAGGTTCAGGTCTGGCCGGTGGCCACGGCCTCCATCAGTGGACTCGATTC
>JARFPV010000189.1 GCA_029288115.1 Akkermansiaceae bacterium
CCTGGATGTTTGTCTGAGTGTTGGATCGGGTTTCAGTGGCTTTGGTGGCTACGGATTTCGAAAGCAGGTCAAGCTGGGCAAGCTGTTCGGCTGTTAGCTTGGCTGGGGGCTCTGCGAGGACGGCAGTATTGAGAGTTACAAAGGTGCTTAGAAGAGCGCATGCTTGAAGGCGGCGAGTGTGAGGCGAGATGAATGGCTGCGAGTGCATGGTAATGTCTTTCTTGTAATTAAAACGTGATGAAGCAGGTCCACTGAGAAATCCCTGCTTTGTGATCCAATGGTAGATGAGACCGGGTCCAGAGGCGACGAAGCCCTGACCCTCCAGATAGATTGCCTCCTGTGCGCGTAGGGTGGATTCTTTTTGATTGTAGATGGCTTTGCGCATTTTTGCTCTTGCCTGTAGTTCGCCATCCAATGCGTACAGTTCAATTGTGGCATCCTCTGCTTCGATGCGGTTTTTGTCCAGGACAAGAAGCTGGTTTGCGGCGAGCAGGGAAGTTGCGTTGAAATCCTTGTCATAGCGTGTCAGGCGGACACGTCTGAGAATGCTGCCTTCGGGGAGGATGCTGAGGGTAGGGAAGGCACCGCCGGATTTCTTATCACTTCCTTGATTGACTATATCCTGACCAAAAGTCGAAGGAAGGCACATAGCTGTGACCAACGCGAGCACCACTGGTCCCCGCGTGATTCGCGAGACTATTGGTGAAGTGTTGATCATGATTGGCATTATCTATCAGGGTGTGTGGGCCGCATGATGGATGGCGAGTAGTCGGATGAGAACGGCTTCAATCTCAGACAGTGGAATCTGGTTGGGGCCATCAGAAAAAGCTTTTTCAGGGTTGGAGTGTGTTTCCATGAATACGCCGTCAACACCCGTGGCGACGGCTGCACGTGCTAGTACCGGTGCGAGTTCGCCATCGCCACCCGTGGTGCCGCCTAGGCCGCCAGGCCGCTGCACGGAGTGGGTGGCATCGAAAATGACTTTCACACCCATGTCACGCATCCAGTGGAGCGAGCGCATGTCGGTGACCAGATTGTTGTATCCGAAGGTAGTGCCTCGCTCTGTGATGTAAAACTGCTCGCAGTTGAAGTGCTTAAGCTTGCCGACAATGGGTTCTACATCCCAGGGAGCGAGAAACTGGCCTTTTTTTACATTTACGGGTTTGCCCGTATTTGCACAGGCTTCCAACAAGTCGGTCTGGCGGCACAAAAATGCGGGCACCTGAAGGATGTCGATGTTTTCCGCTGCAATTTCTGCTTCGGCGGGCGTGTGGATATCTGTGGTTACTGGCACACCGAGATCTCTGCCGATTTCGCCCAGAATTCGGCAGCCTTCCTTCACGCCGGGTCCGCGAAAAGAATCCACCGATGTCCGGTTTGCTTTGTCATAGGATGCCTTGAAGATGAATTGGATGCCTGTGCGGTCGGCAATTTCCTTCAGGGCGCGCGCCATTTCCCAGGCGAAGTCTTCTGACTCCAGCGCGCAGGGACCGAGAATGAAAAACGGAGTGTTGGGATCAAGGGTGAGATTGCCGACCTGACTCATGGTTTGGTAAAAAAAGTTTCGCAGTAAGCTGCTGTATTAGACTAGGCACGTATGGCTGATTTGGCACGATAATTCTGCGCTCAAACGTGGTTTTTTAGCAGAAAACAGCAGACCTTGTAGGTGTGCGCTACTTTATGCCTCGTCAAGGGCAAGCGCGGCGGCACCGATGATGCCGGCATCGTTGCTAAACATCGCCGGAATGACCTCCAGATGATCGCTAAAGGCAGGGGAGAGCTGCTCGTTGATGGCCTTTTTAAGAGGCTCAAACAAGAGATCGCCAGCCTTGGCAACTCCACCACCGATGACGATTGCCTCAGGGTTAAGGAGCCAGCATGCGTTAACAGCAGTTGTGGCGAGCTTGCGTGCGATGTTTCCCCAGATTTCCACGGCGGTTTCATCGCCTTCGCTGGCGGAGGCAGAGAGGGCTGCGGGTGTGCAGTCGCTGATGCTACGATTCATCCCTTTGGTAGCGTAGTAATCACGTGCGTCGGCGGCAATTTCGTTATTGCCAATGTAGTCCTCCAGTGCCCCTAAGTTTCCGTAGGCGCCTTTCCTGCCTTGGTAATCGATCGAGGTCTGGCCGAGTTCTCCTGCAACGGACGCGGCCCCTCGCAGCATATGACCGTGAGTAATGATACCGCCACCCACACCGGTCCCCATGGTAATGCAGACGAGGTGATCCTTACCCTTGCCGGCCCCTTGTTTCCACTCAGCGTAAGCCATGCAGTTGGCATCGTTCTCCACTGTTACGGGTAAGTTTATGCGCTGGTGCAAAATATCACGCAGAGCAATATTCGACCAGCCACGCACATTGGTGAGGTTGTGAATCGTGCCGGTTCGGAAATCGACAAAGCCAGGCACGCCCGCGCCGATTGCGGTGATGCCAGGATGCCTTTGGCGCAAATCTTCTACGACACGCACGATGGCATCAATCAGTGGCGCGGGCTCGGTATAATCATCCGTCGCGATGGCAGGTGCAGAGTCGATGACTTCACTGCCGACGACGATGCCGAATTTCACAGTGGTTCCACCAAAGTCGATGCCGAGTGCAGTCGGGCTGTTATTTTCTGATAGGCTCATGCGTTTGAAAAATGAAGATTGGCAATAATTCTCAGCCTGTCTCTAATACACATCTGACGCTGCCGACGAAGATTGTCTAGTGTGGGTGGGGGGGGTGGGGGGGG
>JARFPV010000212.1 GCA_029288115.1 Akkermansiaceae bacterium
GGTCCACAATGGTGGAAAAGTCATAAAGATCGATGTCTTCATCAGGGGTGTTGTTAGATGACTGGTATTTGGCGCGGATGGCGGATTCTTGCTGCTTGAGATCCTGAATGACGAAAGGCATAGCGCCGCCAGGAACACCCGCAGCGCAGAGCTGCTCCTTGAGTGATTGCGGGATGGCAATGTCCTTACGGTCGGGATGGCTACCCCATAACTTGCTAATAATGTTAGATAGTTGGCGGTAAGAGCTCTGATCCTTCACCATATCCGGGGCAATCGTTTCCAGCGCGTGATGGGCTGATCCTCCTGCGATGACCCCTTCGCAGGTTTCGATGGCATGGATGCCATACTCAGTTGCCTTGGCGATGGCGGCTTGGGATTTTTCTGCGTTGGTCGAGTGGCAGTGCAGAGTGAGCGGGATGTTTTTGGGTTGGAGGATTTCCTGCAATGCTGGCACCAGGGTAGAAATACGCTCCGCGGTGAGTTGGCCGGACATGTCCTTGATGGCGATGGCATTGTATCCGGCATCGAGCAGTGCCTGAGTGTAGCTACAGAAATACGCATCGGTATACCGCTCTGGAGCGTCAGCGTAGTGGCAGAAGCAGATGGCACCCTCGAGAACAACGTTCTGAACGCCTTTGATCGACTCTGGAAGCTCAAGGTTGTCGATGTCATTGAGGGCATCAAAAAACCGAATCTTGGTGATCCCGTGTTTGACGAATTCCTTCAGTGTGATCTCGACGACGTCTTTGTCGTAGTGGCGGAAACCGAGTGCATTGGCACCCCGGAAAAGCATTTGCAGCTCAAAGTGATCGATTCCTGGTGATGCATTGACCGCATGGCTGACGGCTCCCAGAATGGTGAAAGGGTTGTATCCGCGGCCGATTGCGATTTGAAAACTCTGACCTCCAGCGATCTCCGCCCCATCGAATCCTGCTTTAACGGAGGCGGCGATGACCTTGGCGAAATCACGCGGCTCGAAGATCCAGTCGGCGGCATCCAGAGTGGATTGCTGGCCGTCGCGCAGGGTAAGGTTGATCAGTTTAGGTGAGGGTAATTCACTCATATCTGGGAGCATTCTGTAATCCCGTGTTCTGGGCAAGCGCTATTTGAATTTGTTGTGGGTTTGGCGAATTCTGCCGCTTGTCAGTGGTTGACGGATTGCTAGACTCAGGAATGCTTTTGCTGCGTGTTATTATCATTTTCTTTTTCATGGTAGCCGTTTGCCCTCTGTCGGCGGATGGCGTCCATCATTTATCCGGGGCGGGTGAGGATGCTCAGCTGGATAAACTGACCTTCACCGGCACCCAGAGCTGGGCGACGAAGTATCTGGATCGGCGGCGGCATGCCACGAGGTTTTTCCCTGCGGATTGGAGGAAGGTGTTTTCGTTGCCACAGCCGCCTGCGAACTCGTCACCGAGAACGATAGCAGAGCTGGCGTATCTTGAGAAATTGTTGAAAAGTCGGGGTAGGCACACCAAACAGATTAAGTCCGAGGTGAAGGTTGCCAATTACCAATGGGGTGGTTTGTCGTATAAGTCCCTCACGCAGAGCAAGAAATATGCTCAAACGGGGAAGCTGATGCGGGCTGCCTACAACGATCTTGCGGTGGCGGTTTTTACATTTAAGCATCGTTTCGACCGGGTGCGTCCATCCATTCTTGGTAAGCAGTCGGGCAAGGATATTGGCACGGTGATTGATGTTCCGGCCCATCCCGCGTATCCGAGCGGCCATGCGACGGGTGCGTTTACCCTGGCCTATAT
>JARFPV010000253.1 GCA_029288115.1 Akkermansiaceae bacterium
GTGCGGCGTATTCTTGCCGCAGGAAGGGTGATGGTTGATGGAGAAGTGGAAAAAAACAGCCAGCGCGAGATCGGTGATTTCACCCAAGTGTCCGTGGACAGAGAAATCCTGCGCAACACCAAACCAGTCTATATCATGCTCAACAAACCCGCCGGCTACCTCAGCGCCACTAAAGACCCGGAACACCCCACGGTCATCGAACTCATTGATGTGCCGGAAACTCTGCACATCGCCGGCCGACTCGACCGCGCAAGCACTGGGTTACTTTTATTAACTAACGACGGCAAGTGGTCGCGTGCACTAACTGAACCCAAGGAGGACGTTCCTAAAACCTATCTCGTCACCACAGCGGAACCCATCTCCAAGGAAACAACCACTCATTTCCAGCAGGGCATCTACTTCGCCTACGAGGACCTGACCACCCAACCCGCAAAATTGGAGATTCTCGACGAACACGAAGCAAGGCTGACGATCCACGAGGGACGCTACCACCAGATTAAAAGGATGTTCCACGCAGTTGGGAACCGGGTAACTTCACTGCACCGCGAAAGCATTGGTGGCATCCGACTTGATCTTGACCTCAAACTAGGCAAGTGGAGGCACCTGACGCAGAAAGAGGTGACAGACCACGCGTGATGGTGCATTTTTCACCTAATCGATGATGCCCGCGAATCCACGCCTGAAACGCACCCGTCTCGCTGCCGGCTCACTGCTCGCGCTCATGGCTGGGCTGTATGTCTTTGCGCGCAGCTATCAGGAAACCTGGCCATGGCTCGAATGGCTGCGTGCGTTTGCCGAGGCAGGCATGGTCGGAGGCCTGGCCGACTGGTTTGCGGTCACCGCTCTGTTCAGGCACCCATTGGGTCTTCCCATTCCACACACTGCGGTCATTCCGCGTGAGAAAGATCGTATCGGCAGCGCGCTGGCTGAGTTTGTTAGAGGAAACTTCCTTACCTCGGATCGTATTTGCAAACAGGTCAAAGATCTCAAGCTGATCGAAAGGATTTCCAAGTGGACGACCCGCCCTGAAAAAGCGCACAAGCTCGCAGAACGTAGCGTGAGCGCAATTCCGACAATTCTCGACGCCATGGAAAAGCATGGAGCTCACCAACGCATCAGCGGCAAAGCGATTGATCTACTGCGTACGCTCGACCCAGTAGACTTGATCAGCAAACTGATCGCATGGCTACTCCATGGCCAACGTGACCGACAGGTGCTCGCTCCCCTACTTGCACAAATCGCACACGCGCTGGAATCGAATAAAGACCGGATTGAAACGGCGGCAGGCAACAAAGCGCCCATGAAAAACATTCCTTTGTTAGGAAAATTATCGCGTGCCATCGCAGAGGATTTTTCCGAGCGCACCACGGGCAGCATTGGAGCCAAACTCATTGATGCCAGCCAAGACCCAGATGACCCGCTGTGGGAGCTCGTCGAGCAGCAGCTTGCCACCGCAAAATCCCAATTGGAGGATAACCCGGAAATAGCCGCACAACTCACAAGCATCCGCGACGAGTGGCTTGACGACCCTAACAGCCTCAAGTTGGCAGAGCGGTTATGGCAGCAGCTTCGTACTAGCCTGGACAATGATCTCATGCAGGAAAGTCCCGCGACCACCGAGCAGCTTTCCAGTCTGGTCATGGCAGCCGGTCAAGCCGTGAGCAACGATCCTGTGATGACCACGAACATTGAAACCCTCGTGCTCGATGCACTCGAACAGATCCTCGACAAGCACGGCGGGCACCTGGAAACCATGATACGTGAGACCATCGAGGAATGGGACGCCGCCACCCTGATAGACAAACTTGAACAGCAAGTCGGCCCAGACCTCCAGTTCATCCGCATCAATGGAACACTCATCGGCGGACTTGTCGGTATCAGTTTACATGCTCTAGGTCGCGTGATTTGGTAAGTATGCCCTCCAATCCCTCTTTCTGAAACCAACCCGATCAGTAGTCTTTCCCCTCAGCACTGGCATTAACGGATTTCCGCCAAGTGTCAAAAGTCTTGGTCATTTTCGAAAGGACTTCCGGTTTTTTCTTTGCGAGGTCATTCTTCTCCGAAGGATCCTTATTCAAATCATAAAGCTTCCAATCTTTGGCCTTTTTACCTTTGTAAATCTTATACTGGTCACCTGTAAGCGCCGATTGTCCGGCATAGAGAAAGCCGATAGGAGCACTCCGCTCGGTCACCTTGCCATCCAGCAAGGGCAGTAAACTCACCCCGTCGATTGGGCGTTTGTCGGGCATCTTGTAACCGGCAATCTCAACAATCGTAGGAAAATAATCCATCGTGCCCGACGGGAAATTCGTGCGCCGGTGCTGCTTGATCCGGGCCGGCCACTCGATCAATCCCGGCACCCGGATACCTCCCTCCATCAAGCTGCGTTTTCTTCCCGTTAGATTCGCTGCGGAGCCAGGGGCAGTTGCATTCCCTTCAGGCCCATTGTCACTGGTGAAAGAAAGTAACGTGTTATCTGCCACCCCAAGCTCACGTAACACTTTCCGGATCCGCCCGACCTGATCGTCAATCGCCGTGACACACCCGTAATAATTCGCGTGGTAGCCATCCTTGGCATTCGGGTAAAGATCCGTGTGCTCCTTCCCCGCCACCACTGGCAAGTGAGGCGCATGCAGCCAGATGACGGCTAAAAATGGCTTCTTGGCTTTCACACTTTCCTCGATAAAGGGAATGGCACGGTCCACGATGATCTTCGAATCGTCACCCCTCAAGGTCTTAGGGTCCACCATCTTCCCCGGACCCGTCCAGTAATGTGTGTTGTAAGCCACACGCTGCTCACCCTTCCTGATCGGCCACCACCCGCTCTGCGACGGCTGACGGAAATCACCCTCCACATCTGGCGACGGCTTATCCATCGGATCATAGGTTGGCGTCTTGGCCTCCGTGGCAAAAGTCACATCCACACCATGCTTCCACGGCGGCGAGTAATCCTTCACTCCCCTCGGGCCTCCACGGTTCGACTCCTTGACGGTCTTCGTGAGCGTGCCGAGATGCCACTTCCCAAAATGCCCGGTGCGATAACCCTTGGACTTGAGCACTTCGTAAATGGTGATCTCCGCAGCTTTCATATGCCCACGGTTCGCATTGATGATACCGTAACGATACGGGTTCCGGCCCGTCACCACGCTGCCACGCGTCGGTGAGCAAACTGCAGACGCGGCATAAAACCGATCCAACACC
This sequence comes from Akkermansiaceae bacterium, assembly GCA_029288115.1. Taxonomy (GTDB): domain Bacteria; phylum Verrucomicrobiota; class Verrucomicrobiia; order Verrucomicrobiales; family Akkermansiaceae; genus Oceaniferula. The sequence continues at coordinate 3,202 of JARFPV010000253.1, forward strand.
AACGACTGCTTCGCCATCTTGTCGAGCTCAGGCGTCTTGATGGCTTTCCCGCCGTTAAACCCCACGTCCCCCCAACCAAGGTCGTCACACATGACAAGAATGATATTGGTGTGCTGCGCAGCAGTAGTCGTAGATACAAAAGGCAAGAAGCAAGAGGCTAGAACTACCGGGATACGTTTCATCAAATTGATTAGTTGGATTTCGAGGCTTGTTTTTTTATTTGCCGTACACAGCACATTGAAAGATGTTAGCGACCATGTTCAAACCACTTACCTTCATCGCCATAGTCCTGTCTATGGTATTCTCTGTTCAAGCTGAAACAAAAAATGCCGTCGCTGACAAAAAAATAGATCCCGTCCAGTCTCACGTTCAAACCTCCCGGGTGTTACCCTTTCCCGCGGAGAAAGTATGGAAACTTATCGCCGGATTCAACACCCTGTCCGATTATCATGCCTCCGTTCCCGCTAGTAAACTGACCGAAGGCGGTGCCGTGCGTCACCTGACCATCTCCGAAGAAGCAGGTGGAGGGGTCGTCGTCGAGCGACTGATGAATTTCGACCACGAAAAAATGACCTTCAGCTACAAAATCATCAAGCTGATCAAATCACCCCTGCCACTACACAACTACCAGGCATGGGTGGACCTCGATCCCATCGATGATAAAAGCTGTAAACTCAAATGGAGCAGTAAATTCAATGCGATGGGTGCATCCAAGGAAGAGGCCGAAAAAATCATGCGTCTGATCTACAAGGGATGCTACGACGGCATCGAGGGCGTCCTCGGTAAAAAATAAACACCCTTATCCACAGTCCCGTGAAATACCGTCACGTCACATCGCGCCTGCTTGCGGCCGTCACCTTGATGCTAGCACCTGTCTCTT
>JARFPV010000358.1 GCA_029288115.1 Akkermansiaceae bacterium
ACAAGACGCATCAGGGACTCGCTATTTACACTACAACCGGGGCAAATCCGGCGGTGAATCACGACTGCACGCCCAAGGATCGATGGGCATCGGTGGACACATCAACCCAGTTGATGAACGCGAGGACCACCTGGGCATGGAAACTTACATGGCGGGCGTGGATCGTGAAATCGACGAGGAACTCAACATCGACGGCAGTCACTCACACAAAATTGTCGCCTTGCTGAACGACGATTCCAACAGCGTAGGCCAAGTCCACCTTGGTGTGGTCCACATGGTGGATCTGGAAAATGACCAGGTCACCGCCAATGAAGATGCCATTGCCAACCTTAAGTTTTTCACCCTCGAAGAGCTCAGGGGCGAACTCTATGAGCATCTGGAGACATGGACACAAGCGTGTGTGGATGCTCTCGAGGAGTTGTAACTCTACCCAGTCACTACAATATCCGCTGCATTTTCCCATGGCACAGCAAGCGGAATGAGGGCATGTTCGCCCCATGGATACTTTGTCCCTACTGGGTGTGGCACTCGGCTTTGCCACCCTGTCCGGCATCAACCTCTACCTGACCACATTGATGGCTGGGCTTGCCGTGCGTTTCAACTGGATCAGTCTGGCTGACAAGTATGAGAGCCTGGCGGTGCTTGCAGACCCGTGGATCATAGGAATTTCCGGTGTTCTGTTTCTGCTTGAATTCTTTGCCGACAAAATCCCGTGGATTGACTCATCTTGGGACGCCATACACACCTTTATCCGCCCAATTGGCGGCACCTTACTCGCTCTCGCCGCTCTCGGAGAAATGGATCCGGCCATTTCCGTCATCGCCGGCTTGCTCAGCGGCAGCACGACCCTTCTCACTCATGCGACCAAGGCCGGATCTCGTTTGCTCATCAACCTCTCGCCCGAACCCGTATCCAATAGCATCGCGAGCGTTGGTGAAGATGGACTGGTACTCGGCGGCCTCGGCCTGATGGCCTTCGCACCGGCTGTCGCATTCTTCGTCTTTCTCGCCGTCGTCATCCTCGCCATTTGGCTGTCGCGGAAAATGTTCGCTACCATTCGTCGGGGATGGGCTGCCATGCGTGAGCGTAAAAGGGCGAAAAACATGACATAAGATCACTAACTTCGGGGCTTTTCATTACCCCTGTGGCAAGCTAAACACATCCGCGTTGCCGCATGTATGTGCTCAAAAAAATATTTCAGCTGCGTGATAAGACGCACGACGACGAGGAGAAGCCTTTCCTAGAGCATCTCGAGGATCTTCGTATCGTCATCACACGTGTCGTGCTCACCTTGGTGATTGCGATGGGGGTGTGCTTTGCCTTCCGTAATGAATTAATGGAAATCATCCGCCGTCCGGTGGAACAGGTCTGGATGGTCAGCCAGGAGGACAAGATGCCAAAAGACCTCAAGCTAGAGACTTGGGAAATGGCGAAAAAGGCCGATCGCGACACCGCAGGCTTCACTCAGCTTCAACGCGATTACTATTTTGATCATGTTGATCCAGAAGGTAATTTGAATCTCAAATTTCATGCTGAATCAGTGCGTTTTTACCGTGCCGCAATCGACATGGAAAACACCAATGAGTCTGGTGAAAAATTCATTGAGAACCTACCTGGAGTCGAGCCAGACCTTCGTGAACAATTACTCTCATTGCTAGCGGAGGAGAAACGTCCTGACGCCGCCGTCGACTCGCGAGGCAAGTTGGTTCTCATGCAGGCGCTGAATCCGACCGAGGGATTCATGCTCTCCATCAAGCTCGCCCTCTTCGCCGGCATTGTCATCTCTTTCCCCCTGCTGCTGTTTTTCACATTACAGTTCGTCCTTCCCGGATTGAAAAAGAACGAGAAAAAGGCACTCTGGCCTGCCCTCGCCATTGGCTTTGGGCTGTTTCTAGCAGGCGTCCTGTTTTCCTACTTCTTTGTCCTGCCAAAGGTCCTCGATTTCTTTTACAACTACAGTCAGGAAATGGGCGTCACCAA
>JARFPV010000365.1 GCA_029288115.1 Akkermansiaceae bacterium
CTCTCAAGGATGAAGCATGTTGAATGGGGAGTAGATCGTGGTGTGATATAGCGTTGCGTATTGGTCAGACCTTGCCTAGCCTCCAGCCATGTCGATTTTGAATTTTGCCAACCAATTTGTTTGTGACCTGGTAGCCTATGAGCCAGGAAAGCCGATCGAGGAAACTGCTCGTGAGCTTGGGCTTGATCCTGATGCCATCGTTAAGTTGGCATCCAATGAAAACCCACTTGGTCCTGCGCCCGCTGCGATTGAGGCGATGCGCAATGAAGCGAGCGAGGTGCATATCTATCCGGACGGTGGTGGCTATAAACTTCGCACTGCGCTAGCAGAAAAGCATGGTGTTGGCATTGAGAACGTCGTGCTGGGAAATGGCTCGAATGAGATTATCGAACTGCTTTGCCATAGCTTCTTGAATCCCGAAGCTGAGTTGATCGCTGCCGAACACGCCTTTGTGGTCTACAAACTCATGGCGACTCTTTTCGGCGCTAAATACGTCGAGGTGGCAGATCCAGACTTTATTCACGACGTTGATGGGATGGCGGATGCGATCACAGAGAACACACGTCTCGTGTTTATTGCCAACCCTAACAACCCGACCGGGACACTTGTTGGTCAGGAAGCGCTGGACCGGTTCATGGATCGACTGCCTGACCATGTGGTGGCGGTATTTGATGAAGCCTATTACGAATTTTTAGAAGACGCACCTGACACGCTCAAGTATGTTCGGGAAGGTAAAAACGTCTGTGTCCTGCGCACGTTTTCCAAGGCTTACGGGCTTGCTGGCCTGCGTATTGGCTACGGAATAGCATCCCCGCAGGTTGCCTCCGTGCTTCAGAAAGCTCGCCAACCGTTTAATGCCAACTCAATGGCGCAAGCAGCTGCACTCGCTGGAATGAATGACAAGCAGCACGTCGCTAAAACTCTGGAAACGAACAATGCAGGCCTGGCATTCTACGAGAAAGCTTTCGCTGAGCGTGGATTGGAGTATGTGCCCAGCGTTGCCAATTTCGTTCTCGTCAAAGTAGGTGACGGCGATGCGTTGTTCCAAGCAATGCTTGAGAAAGGTGTCATCGTCCGTGCGATGCGCGGTTACAAACTACCCGATTGGGTGCGAATTTCCGTCGGCACTCAGGAGGAAAACGAACGCTGCATCGAGGTGCTCGACCAAGTGATGGGAGGTTGACACTTCACGGCAATCATTTACGATGCGGCAAGTATCAATAGATATTAACAATGAGCGGCGCATCCAAACTTTCCCAGGCGAGCTTTCCCTGTGAGCATTGCCAGAAAACGATCTTCATTCCGGTGGGTTTGCCGGTGACGACCGCGCCATGTCCGCACTGTGGTGGCAAGGTGACCTCTCCTGATCAGAGTAAGTCTTCAGCTGAGGCCCCCAAGCCCGAGCCGATGCCGGCAAAAACGGAGGCCATAAGACTCGATCCCCAACCTGAGGCAAGGAACCCACGGACTGAAAATAAACGGCGGCCTCCAGCTCCCTCGCCCGCTCAGCCAGCGGAAGCCTCACCGGCTCCGGCAAAGCCAGAATATGTGGGTAACAAAAAAAGAAGCGGGAACCTGGCAGCTGTGATTGCGGCGGTTGTGATCCTGCTCCTTGCCGGAGGCGTGACCATCTGGCTTGCCCAAAAGTGGAAACAAGATCAGGACGAGCCCGTCGCAGGAGGCTCAACGCCACAGCCTACCGATGAGAACGGTGGTATGGCACGTGACGCATGGCTGAATAATGGATGGAAAAAAGATGCATCTGCTGTGCTTCTGGCATTCACCAGCGCCAAGACTCTCGAGGAGAGGATGAAACATGTCATTCCCAACGAAGGGGTGAAGGAGGAACTCAGGATGTATTATTCTGGAGGAAATGATGATGAAAGCACACCAGCTGAGTCCTTTGGGCATGTGATGGGAACCCCGGAAGATCGTGAGCGTGGTATTTTCCTGATGCAGTATCGCCAACCAGCACAGATCAATATCCGGGAATACTTCGCACCGATTGGTTCACTTGAAGCCATTATGGGACAGCAGGAAACTTCTCTGTTAGAAATGGCGCACCGTATCGATGAAGACAATCTGTCCGAGCCAATTGGCATCAATGCTTTTTTCAAGGAGATCGATGGTAAGCTGAAGCTAGACTCATCCGTTTTTATCCAGGGGAAATACCGCACCTTCAAGCTCTTCACAAGCTACGCACAACCAGGGAAATCAAAGACCTTCCGCGTGGTCGCAAGTGAGTCGCTGAGCCATCGTTACCGGAGTAACCCAGCGATCAGAACTTATCGCTTCGAGGACTTTGCATATCCGGCAGACTTCGTAAGCCTGCCAGTCGAAGTGGATTCCGATGCAGGGAAAATTCTCTCGCAACTGAATTGGCACGGTGAGAACCGGGACCGAATTTACAAGACTGCCACAGTCGAGCTTGAGTGGACCGATGAACGCCCATCAAACCTCAGGGTCAAGCGACTCGTCTGTTGGGAGTTTCTCGGCGTGGGTGGGCAAATTGGAAATACCGAGCCTCAGGACAATACGGGGAAAACCGAGCCGGCCTCCACTGAGGAGCCATCCCCCTAGGTAGCGCAGAACCATGGAATCAACCGTTGCTGCCATTGCTACGCCTCCCGGAATGGGTGCGGTCGGCATGATCCGAGTGAGTGGGCCAGATGCCTTTCCTCTCGTAAGTCAGTGTCTATCAGGTCGCAAGGATTGTGGCGGCATGCAGGAGCGTTATGCCTCGTTGTCGAAAGTGGTCGATGCGGATGGAGAACCGATCGATGAAGTGCTGGTGACCTGTTTTCATGGCCCTCGCAGCTACACCGGGGAGGACACGGTGGAGATCGCCTGTCACGGTGGTGTTCTTGTGATGCGGCGGGTATTGCAGCGATTGTTAGATGTCGGGGTGCAGCCTGCCGGAGCCGGTGAGTTTAGCCCTGTCTCTT
>JARFPV010000371.1 GCA_029288115.1 Akkermansiaceae bacterium
TTCTAACAATATTGTCTGTAATCGCATCGGTGCCTGGTTTTCGGCGATGGCGTGGAGTTCGCGGGCCATGACCTCGGTGGCTTCGCGGAATCCGATTTGGAGGACGAGGCATGCGAGTTCGCGTGCTGCGTTATCGACGGAATTGACGGCGATGGATGGGTTCAGGGTGTCGGATTTTTTCTGCGCGGCGGCGGCGAGCTCACGGAGGTTGGTGGCGGCGTTTGCCACGTGGTTATCGGCGATTTTCTGCAAGTCGGAGTGCAGTCGGACGAGGATGGCGGTGACTGACTCATCGGTGATGTTGTTGGCTTTCAGGTCATCCATGAGTTCCTGGATGCCGAGTTTGAGTTTGCCGATGCGTTCGCGGATGAGGTCTTGCCGGACGGCCTCGAGTTGGCAGCTTTGGATGAATTCGCTGGCGGTTGGGTCGAGTTTGCTGACGGTGGAGTGCACCTTACGTTGTTCGCGGTAGAGGGCGCGGAGTTTGAGTAGCAGGCGTTGTTTTTGTTTGTCGATTTGTTTGAGGTAATCGCGCTCGGAGAGGAAGGTAATGCGTCGTGCTTGTGAGCGTGCGACGTGTGGGCCGTCTTTTCCTGGGTAGCTGTCGGTGAGTTCAACGACAAACGAGACGGAGTCGCCGATGGCGAGGTCGGGGAGTGTTTTGCGGTAGTCCCAGTCGATTTTTTGTTCGCTGCCGCTGCTGAGGTCGGCTGGGGTGAACGGGACTTTTTGTTCTTCGATTTTATTGACGCGGTAGGTGATGTGGGTGGTGCCGATTCCGTGGTCGTCGCGGCCGCGGAATGCGAGGTCGAGTTGTCGTCCGAGTGTGGCGTAGAGGTGTTTCTTGGGAGATGTGAGTTCGACGCGTGGTGCTTGGTCGGGTGCGACTTGCAGGTAGTGGTTGGGGCTGGTGAATGAGAACCCGTGGTCTTTTTCGACCCATGAGAAGCTGTAGCCACGGGATTGGGTGGCGGGTGCTTGCATGGTGACGGTGAATCCGTCGTCGCTAACATCGAGGGGTGTGGGTTTGCCGCCGGTCGGGGTGTAGGTGGCCTGGCTGACGGCGCGGTCGAGGGTGAGTTGCCAGTTGATGGTGGTGCCCTCGGGGACGGTGATGGTGAGTGCCTCGACGGTTTCTGTCGGGCGTTTGGTGTAAGGTGGGTAGGTGAGTTTGACGTTTGCTTGTTGGATGCGAGGAGAGGAGATCACCTCAACTTGTTGCCATGGGCTTTTGGCGTCGCCTGCGGTGATGCGGTATTCAAAGCTGCGGTAGGCGGATTTGATGCTGTATTCGCATTGGCCGTTGGTGATGTTGAGTTCGTGGATACGTGGTTCGCCGTCGCCGGTGCGCAGGGCGAGTTCGGCGTTGTCTGGGATGACACCGAGCACCTTGGCCTTGATGACGGCGGGTGTGCCTTCCTGGACGATGATTTTTTGGGGGTCGACTTCGAGCTGGGTGCGGGTCGGGTAGGCGACGGCTGACCATGGGGGGAAGATGCGGGCGATTCCGGCGGCGAGGAATGGGCCGTTGTATGCGCTGAAGCCGACGACTAACAATGCGAGTGCCAGGCCGATGATGAGTGGTCGGCGAAGCTCGCTGAAGAGGACGACTTTGCGGGTTTCCAGGTCGGCGATTGCTTCTTCGGCTTTGCGGCAGGTGACCTCCTGGAGGGTGCGGGAGGTGCCGGGTGCCATTTTTGACTCGCTGAATTGGACGGCGGTGACGAGCAGGCTTTCGAGGTTTCCGTGGTGTTCCTCGATTTGCAGTGCGGCGCGTGAGGCGTTGAATCGGCGGACCTTGCGCCAGCCGCATGTCCAGGCTTGGTAGAGGGTGGTGATGATGATGATGGCGAGCAGGGAGACGCGCAAGGGGGTGGGGAGGTCGATGAGCCAGTCGAGCAGCATGCCGACCAAAAACAGCACAATTCCCCAGCGGCAGAACGCGAGGAGTCCGTCGGTAAAGTGGAGCATCTGGCTACGTTGCCAGATGGTTTTTACGCGTGCGTTGAGTGTTTCTATGGGTGTGGCTAACGGTTCGTTGGCGTTCATGACAAATCGTATCTTCTTCTAACAATCCACTCGAATCCCATCAGGGCGACGAGGAGGAAAATGATCCATCCGTTGTCCCAGAGTGAGCGGTCGGTGTGGACGGTGGCGGTGTGAGGTTTGAGATTGAGGAGTGAGGGGAGTTTGTGCAGGTCTGATGTGGTGAGGTAGGTGCCTCCTGAGAGATCGGCCATTTTTTGCAAGCGGTTGTGTTGCATGTCGGTGTTGGCCATTTCCGGATTGATGTCGGCGACTTGGAATTCGGTTGTGTTTGAGAGTTCGGCGTCTGACGAGTTAGCTTCCATGCGGTAGCGCCCTGGCTGTAGTGGTGAGAAGTATCCTTCGTAGAGTCCTGGGTTGGCGAGATCGGGGCGCAGGGTGACTTGTTGTTCGGGTGCGCCGGAATCGTTTTGCAGGGTGACGGTGACTTCGAATCCGGACTGGTTCACGGGGTCGAACGCGTCGTCGAGGACGTGGGCGTAGAGTTGGACTTGATCGCCGCTGCGGTAGGTGCCGCGATCGGTTTCGAGTCGGATGCGTTTATGTTCACCCATGAGTCGTGACAGGGTGAGGAACTGGATGCATTGTGACCATGCGCGCCAGTGGTATTTGTCGCCTGTTTTGAAGCGGAGCAGCCAGAGGCGGTCGGTGCCCATGACCATGCATTTGCCGGTGCCGTAGCGGTGCCACGCGACGAGTGGGTAGCGACCGGAGCGGCTTGATGAGTCGGACATTTCGGCGAGCACGGTGGCACCTGGTTTGGCAGCGAGGAGTGGTGGGATGCGGTCGAGGGGTGCGACGCGTGTCCAGACGCGGTCATTTTTCTCGGCTTCATTTTCCAGCGTGAGGACGAGGCTGCTTCTGCCTTCCGGGGTGAGGACTGGGTGGACGTTATCATCGACCTCTTCCCATTTTCCTTTGGGGTCGAATGTCACGGGGAGCATTCTTTCCACGGGGGTGCCGGCGTAGCTGGTGGGGGAGAAGCGGGATCCGCAGAGCATGAGAAGTGAGCCGCCGCGTTCTTTGATGAGTTCTTCGAGGCGGGAAAATTCGTCGGCGCTGAAGAATTCTGCATCGACATCGCCGAGGATGACGAGGTCGTATTGGAATGCGTCCTCGCGTTTGTTAGGGAAGCGTGGGATGTATTCGGATGAGTTTCGAGCTAGTTCGGGTTGGGCCTTGGTGGCGATGAATGTGGCGTTGATACGAGGGTCACGTTTGAGCATGGCGCGGAGGTAGCGGAACTCCCAGCGTGCGCTTCCCTCCATGCAGAGCACGTTGTTTTTTTCGTTTACCACACGGACGCTGCGTTCGGTGTGGTTATTTTCGTGGGTGGCTTCGTCGTTGAACGGCTCGATGGTGTCTTTTAGTTGGGCGGCGCGTTTTTCGTGGGTAGTGACGTTGAAGTAGAGGTCTTCGATTTGCTGTCCGCCTTTCTGGGATTCGCGTT
>JARFPV010000513.1 GCA_029288115.1 Akkermansiaceae bacterium
ATCCATGGGAGCAGGCTCAGGCCGTCGAGTGACTTGTCGCTTTTCTTCGGTGTGATGCCAGTGCCGGCTAGAAGCGTTGGGTAAACATCGAGTAGCTCGGCGGGGCGGTCGCAGCGGACGCCACGCGGGGTGTCTTTGAGTCGTTTTGGAGGAACGACGATGAGAGGGACACGTGTCGAGCGGGTCCAGAGGGTTTGTTTGGCGATGTGGTTTTTTTCACCGAGGTGCCATCCGTGGTCGGAGAGCACCACGATCCAGGTGTTATTGGCCATGTCGCTCTTGTCGAGTTCATCAATCACGTGGCCGAGAGCGTCGTCCATGGCGGTGGTGCAGGCCAGGTAGGCCTGGGTGATCATGCGGAGGTTGGCGTCGGTTGAGCGCACCCAATTAGCTGGTGCTTGGAATGAGACCCGGGTGGCGATGCGTTTGGCGATGGGTGAGAGGTCGTCCATATCGTCTTCTTGGGTCGCGTGGAGGAGGACGTCTTTTTTTGACGGTGCGGCGTCGTACCATTTTTGCGGGGCGAATAGCGGCAGGTGTGGGTTGTAGAACCCGAGCGCCATGAAGCGTGGTTTGTCACCTGACTTGTATGGTGATTTGATATTTTTTGCCGTCCATTTTGCGATGCGGAGGTCAGTGTAGTCTTCTTCTTTTTCTGGGAATGCACCGATGTCCCAGATGCTTGGCTTGGTGACCTCGGGGGGGACGTTGAGTTTTTTTGGTGGGTAGGGCCCTTGGCCGGTTCTGAAGCAGGGAGTGCCGCCGAGTGGCTTATTCTGGCTGCCGTGCAGGATTTTGCCCGCGGTGAACACATGGTAGCCGGCCTGCTCGAAGCGTTGGGTCATCCACGGCACCTGCTTGCCGGGCTGGAGGGGTCCTTTGGCGTCGTATTTTGACCGATTGCCGTAGACGCCGGAGGTGGTCGGGCGCAGGCCGGACATGAAGCTGGCGCGTGATGGTCGGCAGATCGGTGCCTGGCAGTGGGCGTTGGTAAAGAGCACACCGCGCTTGGCCAGGCGATCCATGTTAGGCGTGCGCGCCTGCGGGTGCCCCTCGCCGGTGATGCGGCCGTTGACTGGTTTTGAATCGGAGTTCGAGAGGCAGCCGATCCAGTCGTTGAGGTCGTCGATGGTGATCAGTAGGACGTGATCTCGCGCGGCAGTGGCAGCCTGAGATGACCCAAGTAGTAAAAGGGTTAAGGTAACTGAGGTGATGAGTCGGGTGATGATAGATTGAACGAGCATGTTTTTTAAGGTGGGTTGGAAAACCTGTTTTCCCTGAGGCTATACAAGAATCGTTTCTTGCCAAGACCCGACAAAAAAAACCCCACGCCCCGTGTGACGGGGAATGGGGTTGGAAGGTTGGTTGGTTTTCCGAGGCCGGGTTACTTGCGGCGACGGAGGACCGTGTGCTCCTTAGCCGTTATTTACGGCGACGGAGGATGAGTGCGAGTCCGCCAAGGCCGAGCAGAGCGGTGGTGGAGGGCTCGGGGACTTGTTCCTCCAGCCGCATCGCGCTGATGTAGAGAATGTTGCTGTTGTTAGTGAACTCGGGGTTCATCGTGACGGTGATGGTGCCATCGTCGCCGGGGTTGATATCGGTCCAGCGGATGAGCTTGCCTGTTGATGCACTGTTGCGGATGTCTAATTGCGTGGTGGTGACGTTGATGATTCCACCGCTTGCTGCGTTGGTAGCCGAGTCTGCACCGCCCAGGATGAACTCTTCAGCACCATCATTTGTCGTGTCGCGGTGGCCGTAAAACGCAAGGTCATAGAGCTCGTTGGCGTCCAGACCTGTGAGCGTATACGTGGTCAGGCCAGACCCATTGCTGCCGCCTTCGCGGATCGTGCCGGTGCTCAGGTCCAGCCCCGCGGTCAGGAACAGGTCGCCGGCAGGGGTCGATGAAGCCGGGGGAGCCGTTGTGCCTGCGCGGTTGTCCATGCCGTTCGCATCGGCGATGGTCAGATCGACGCCGGTGTCGGTGCCGTCGTTGTAGATCAGCAAGCTCTTGGCTGAGGTGTCCAGCGGGTCGGTGCTGGTTTCTGCAGCTGCGAGCTGGTGGTAGGTGACGAAGTTGGCATTACTATCACCGGTGACACCACCCATGTCGTGGTAGGCGACCCACGCGGCCTGCGCAGAACCGAGGCATGCCGAGGCGGCGAACGCGACCACGAGAGACATCGTTGTTTTCGATTTTATTCTAATTTTCATGATGTGATAGTTTGTTGT
>JARFPV010000596.1 GCA_029288115.1 Akkermansiaceae bacterium
ATATGATGTGGAGCATTTCATTGCCCAAGGGGGAATGGGAGCTGTCTATCAAGCAAATCAGAAATCGCTCGACCGGCGTGTGGCGATCAAGATTCTCCCGCGTGAGTTTGGCCAGGACGAAACATTCCGAGCATCGTTCGAGGCCGAGGCCAAGGCGATGGCAAAACTGAACCACCCAAACCTGATCAGCGTGTACGACTTTGGTGAAGTCGACGGAATGCTTTTCCTGATCATGGAGTATGTGAATGGGAAGTCGCTCTACCACTCCTCTCACGGACAATCGATTGATCCCACACAGGCTGCGGAAATCGTCAGCTCCATCTGTCAGGGACTCGATCACGCTCACACGGCTGGTATTTTGCATGGCGACGTCAAGCCTGCGAATATTCTGCTCACACCGGACGCAATTCCAAAAATTGGTGACTTCGGACTCGCTCGCCCGATGAATGAGACCGCAAGCCCCGACGAGGTGATTTACGGCACACCCGGCTACACCGCCCCCGAAGTCATCGCACGTGGACAGGTCGATCATCGGGCGGATATTTTCTCAATCGGGGTGATTCTTCACGAACTTCTTGTCGGTGCCCTACCCGATGACAGCAGGACATCACCATCAATCATCGCCGGCACCCCACAAAGTTTCGATAGTATTGTCGCGCGTGCAACCGATCCGAATCCGGCTTTACGCTTCACAAGTGCCGAGGAAATGGCACAAGCCTTGAAAAAAGCATCTACGGCCGCTGCTGCCGCGGCGCCACTCAAGCTATCCACGTCAGCCCCAGTCACCCCGCCGAGATCCTCGGTTATCGTGCCGCCCAAAAAGTCCAGTGCAGGGCCAGTCGTTGCCTCCATCTTGGCCGTTGCCGTTATCGTGTTGCTCGTCGTCATGCTCCTTCCGAAGGGTGAAGACAAAAACACGCCAAATACACCTGACGATACAACTACCGAACTACCAAATACAGAGCAGCCAACTCCCCCGGCTCCCGAACCAACGCCACCCAAGCCAGAACCTGTCATCACCATCAAGCCTGTTCCGGAACCTGAAGTCACCAAACCGAAAGAGACAATTTCCCAAGCACTCGCTCGCCTCAAGGACAAATTGGCTTCAGGAAAACGTGACGAGTTCCCACCTCAAGCGGTCGAGCAAGATGGCGATCATTTCCTGATGTTGGAAAAAGGTATGTCGCAGCAGGAAGCTCAAACTTTTGCTGAGGCGCATGGCGCTCAGCTGGCAGTTGTTCCCAATCAAGAAAAACGTAAAAAACTAGCCAAATCCCTCAACATCACGACGCCGGTCTGGCTCGCAGCAGGAATGGCATCGCACGATCAATGGCAATGGATGGATGGCTCACAGTGGAATGCAAAAGACATTCCCGCAGAATCGAATGAAGCAGGTCGTGCTGCCGCCATGCGCGCCAATGGAGAACTTGTCGCATGCAAGAAAAGTATCAGTCACCGACCCGTCCTCCACTGGCGAAAAGACGCCACTAACCCGTCGACTCTTGAGGCACAACTTGAGCGCACCAAGGAAAGCATCAAGTCCGTTGGAATCAAGGATGCTACCTACCCGGTCGGGACACACTCCTACCGCGGATCCCATTACCTTCTCATCAAAAAAACGCTGAGTTGGGAAGATGCCTATCGGCTTGCCAAGTCGTACGAGGCACATCTGGCCGCACCAGCAAACCCGAACGAACAGAAGTGGATTCCCTGGACATACCAAGGTATAAACGCCACCGTTTGGCTCGGTGGATATCTACTAAATGAAAGATCTCCTTGGCGATGGACGAACAAAGAACCCTTTACAGCCCATTCCTGGAAATCTGGAGAGCCCAGCAAATCCAGCTCGATGAACCGCATGCTGATGCAGCTCAAAAAAGGTCAAACATCCACCTCATGGATAAGTAGTGACGGTTCGCTGGATAGCGCCAGCCACTTATTGTTAGAGTGGAGTATGACAACCCAGACGAAAACTGCAACGGCTAGCTTCGACCTGAACAAATGGCTCGTCATTGTGAATCGAAAAATCGCCGACCGTGTTCGTCCTCTGCTTGAGGAACACAAAAAGAACCGCAAAAAAGAAATCGATGGCTACATCCGCGACATGAAACGCGCCGCTAAAAAAATCAACATTCCCGATGGGGGGCGGGGCGGGCGTGGAGGAAGATTTAACGATTACTTTGAGAAGCTCGTCGACGAAGCCATGAAGAAAGTCGAAGAAGAGGGCGAAATTCCTGAAGGAATGCCTGAGAGAGCACCGAGGGAATTTCACAACCTCACCGAGAAGGCACAAGAGTCGATGAAAAAACTGGAAGAAAAACATCAAGAGGCACTCACAAAAGAGCTTGAGTTCTATACCAGAGGACTGCTTAGCAAAGCAGCCAGCATCACCAAGGAAGGCTTCACCAGACAGGCTGATGAAATCAAAGAACTGGTCGACGAAATAGGCACCGATACCGACACGTTTCTCGATAAAATCGGTTTATAGCCACATCCGTTGACATCGATCAAGCCAAGTCATCGGCTAGATATTACCAACTAGTTTCTAGTCTCTGTAATAACCCACCGCGGGGGGACGTATTGCCTTCTCTCACTCTGAGTAATATACATGAAATTACACACCTACCCGTCCATCGCCTGCTCTCTGGTCGTATTCGCATCCTCCCTCGTCTCGGCAGAAACCGGCAAACAACTTTACACCACTTACTGCTCTGCATGCCACGCACCCGACGGCAAAGGCGCGACAGGAGGAACATTCCCTCCCCTAGCAAAAAGCGAGTGGCTCACTGGTAAACCCGACCGCGCCATCCAAACCGTCCTCCACGGGCTGACAGGTGAAGTCAAAGTCCTCGGCAAATCCTACAACCTCGCCATGCCTCCGCAAGGCGCCGTAATCAACGACAACCAAATCGCGTCCATCCTCACTTACGTCCGCTCGTCATGGGGCAATAAAGAGTCAGCCGTCACCCCGGCACAGATCAAGACAGCCCGCATCGCCTCGGCTAAACGCACCACCCCATGGAAAGAACAAGAGCTCCTCAAACTCTACCCCCACCCTGCCCCCAAGTCACCCATCTCCGACCTCATCCGCTATACCTACGAAGAAGGAAAGCACAGCAAAATGCCCGACTTCTCGAAGATAAAAAGCACCTCCGTCGAGGAAGAACACCACGGACTGCTCAACCTGAAAAACATCGCGGCAAAGGACAACTTCGGCGTCGTCTGGGAAGGCAAACTTAACATTCCAAAATCCGGAAAATTCACTTTCAACCTGTCATCCGACGACGAATCCGCCCTCTACCTCAACGGCAAAAAAGTCACCGCCGTCACCAGCAAAGGCGCCCTCGGTTCCAATAGCCAACGCAAAATCGCCAAAGTAAATCTACAACAAGGCACCACCCCGATCCGCATCGAATTCTACGAGCACACCGGCCAGCAAGGAATCGCCCTGAACTGGTCCGGCCCCGGCATCCCAGGCACCCAGTGGCTCAGCGAAGACCGACCGAACACAGGCAATAACAGGAGAAAGAAAAAACCACCCGTCGTCATCGACCTCACACCGACCAGCAAAGAATCCGCCATCTACAACCACTTCCTTAACGGCACCACCCCACGCTCGCTCGCCGTCGGCCATCCGAATGGCACCAACTTCGCCTTCAGCACCAAAAATTGCTCGATGGATATCCTCTGGTCAGGAAAATTCATCAGTGCCGGCCGACACTGGACCGGACGCGGCACAGGTCGCACCGACCCCATAGGCGACAACAAACTACCACTCGGGGGACAAGGTTTCATCACGGACGCCCCAGTCCAATTCAAAGGCTACAGCCTAAACACCCTGCGCCAGCCCACGCTGCGCTACACCGTGGGCAGCTCATCAGTCACCGACGCCATCCTGCCAGGAAATACCAACCACGAACTCGTACGCACCCTCACCATCAAGGGCAATAATACCCTGAAGTTCTCAGCCGTCTCCGGCATCCCCGTAAAACAGCTCGATAACGCAAATTACGAACTCGCAGGCAGCTGGAAACTGACTCTGCCAAACACCCCCGCCGAAGCGAACAAGGATTCCATCACCCTTACTCTCGCCCCAGGCACACACACCCTCACCTACTCACTCAAGTAATGAAACACCTTCTCATCCTCTCACTCACACTAACCGCCCTGCCCCTGCAAGCACAGGACAAACAGGAGAAATACTACCAGCGCGAGGAAATCCCACTGCCCGAAGGCGAAGTCATGGAGATCGGCTCCATCGCACTACTGCCCGATCAAAAAATCGCCGTCGGCACCCGACGCGGCGACGTCTGGATCTGCACCGGTGCCTACGGCAAAGACCTCTCCAATGTCAGCTGGACACTCTACCACCGCAGCCTGCACGAACCACTCGGTATGTTCTACAAAGACGGCTGGATCCATTACACCGACCGCGCAGGCCACGGCCGCATGAAGGACACCAATGGAGACGACCGCATGGACGTCCTCGAGGTCATTAACAACGAGTGGGGCATCAATTCCGACTACCACGAATACGCCTTCGGCACCACGCCCGATAAAAATGGCGACGTCTGGGTATCCCTCTGCCTGACCGGATCATTCCACGCCCGCTCACAGTGGCGGGGATGGGTTGTTAGAATCACCCCCGACGGAAAAATGATCCCCACCGCCTCAGGCGTGCGCTCCCCCGGCGGCATCGGCTTCAATGCCGAAGGCGATACCTTCTACACCGATAACCAAGGACTCTGGAACGGAACCTCCTGCCTGAAACACGCCAAACCCGGCGGCTTCACCGGCTGCCTCACCGGTAACATCTTCTACAAAGACGCACCCAACATGGGACCACGCCCAGAAGACCCGAAAAGCGGCTCCCGCATCCACATCGAAGCCAAACGCATCCCACAACTCGTCCCACCCGCCATCCAACTCCCACACGGCATCGTCGGACAGTCACCCACCGCTGTCATCACCGATCGCACCAACGGAAAATTCGGCCCATTCTCCGGCCAGGTCCTCGTCGGTGAACAAACCCACTCCGAAGTCCAGCGCGTCTTCCTCGAAAAAGTCAACGGCGTCTACCAAGGTGCCGTGTTCAAATTCCTCGGCGGCTTCCGCGCCGGCATCGTCCCAATGCGACTCTCCACCGACGCCACACTCTTCACCGGCGGCACCAACCGCGGCTGGGCATCCAAAGGCGGTAAACCATTCTCCTTCGAACGCGTCCGCTTCACCGGCACCACCCCGCCAGAAATGAAAACCATGTCGGCTAACAAAGACGGCTTCACCATCACTTTCACCCAACCCGTCGACGCCAAAGCCGCCGCAGACGTTTCTAACTACTCCATGAAAACATGGACCTACATCTACCAAGGAAAATACGGCAGCCCCCAAGTCGATCACACCACACCGAAAATCACCTCAGCCAAAGTCAGCAAAGATAATCTCAGCGTCACACTCAAGGTCGACGGCCTCCAGCAAGGACACATCCACCACCTCAAAACCAAACTCCCCCTCTGGCACCAGGATGCTTATTACACGCTGAACGAGATTCCAAAGTAGGACAAGATTGCATCTTGTCGACTACCCAAGCATTCTCCCCACTGAGACTCGTATCCTACTCGTCGTCTTCGACAATACCTTACGCCCGGTATTTGTTAGACAGCAACAACAATAGTCGGAGCAAACAACTGATAGGCCGCCCCGGCATAGTCAAAACCGGAAAATACAGGCATTACATCATTGCTGCCACCCTCGAGAATAGTAGCATACCTGCCATGTTACGCACAGTAGTCCTTCTAGTTAGCTTTTGCCTTGCTCCTGTCTCAATTGCCGACGACCTCCACGGCAAAGTCATGTGCGGCTACCAAGGATGGTTCCGAACACCTGGGGACGGCACAGGTAACGGCTGGCGACACTACGCCCGCGGTGAGTTCAAACCCGGCAACTGCACCATCGACCTCTGGCCAGATGTCAGCGAACTCCCGCAAAACGAACAATACCCCACCGCTTTCCGCCATGCCGATGGCTCAGTCGCCAAGGTCTTCAGCCCGGTAAACGCAACCACCGTCGATATCCATTTCAAGTGGATGAAGAACTACGGCATCGATGGCGTTTTCCTCCAACGATTCGTCACCTCCACCAAAAATCCGAAGCTTCGCGCATCACTCGACAAGGTGCTTCAAAACTGCCGCAGCGCAGCACAAAATCATGGCAGAAAATGGACCCTGACCTACGACCTCAGCGGACTGAAACCCGGACAAACTGACCTGTTGATCGACGATTGGAAACGATTGCGCAAACAGCTCAAGGTAGGCAGCACCTCAGATCAATCCTATCTCAAACATCGCGGCAAACCACTCATCACCCTCTGGGGACTCGGATTCTCTGCCCGTCCATTCATTTACGACGAATGGAAAAAACTCATCCATTTCCTCAAGCACGACCCCACCTACGGCGGCTGCGCAGTCATGGTCGGAGTCCCCTCCTACTGGCGCACCCTCGAACGAGATTCCGTCAAAGACGCCAAACTCCACAAACTACTGAAACAAGTCGATGTCATCAGCCCGTGGACCGTCGGCCGCTACCGCACCCCCGAACAAGCGAACAAATTCATCACCAAAACCACCAAAGCAGACGTCGCTTGGTGCAAGAAACACAACCTCGATTACCTCCCCACGGCCTTCCCCGGATTTAGCTGGCAGAACCTCAAAAAAACCAAGGGAGAAAACGCAAAACTCAACCACACCCCACGCCTTCAAGGTCGATTCCTCTGGTCGCAATGCTGGGGATACAAACAGGCAGGCGCCAAGTCACTCTACATCGCCATGTTCGATGAGATCGATGAGGGAACCGCCATTTTTAAATGCGACAACAATCCGCCTGTGGGCACGTCGAAGTTTGCCTCAGAAAAAAACGTCCCCAACGACCACTACCTATGGCTAACAGGTCAAGCAACCGAGTTGTTTTCTAACAAAAATAATCATTTTAGCGACAAATTGCCTGAACGCGTTGCCGCAGCAATTAAACCGCCTGAAAAACCCAACATCGTCTTCATCCTGAGTGATGACCAAGCGTGGACAGACTACGGCTTCATGGGTCATCCCAACATCAAAACACCTC
>JARFPV010000608.1 GCA_029288115.1 Akkermansiaceae bacterium
CTCTCCACTGGCACCCTCGTGGCAATTCTCGCCGCCATCGTATTGCTGAGTATCTACCTCTACCGCCAGCCGTGGGGAATGCCACAATGGGTACGCATCTCTCTAGCCGTTGCCAGAGTGCTCGTGCTCGCAATGGTCGTAGCCACCTTGCTCGAACCGACCGCCGTCGTTACCGAAACCCACACACGCACTCGTAGCCTGCCCGTTCTCCTCGACATTTCCGAAAGTATGTCGATGAAGGATCAACGTAAAAGTTCCGAGGACCTCATCGACGCCGCCGCCGCCCTTGGCATGGTTTCTTCCGAGGAAGATGCCGACCGCGCAGTCATGGGGCTCGATACCAAACAACGCCAAGCCATCACCACAGCCTCTCGACTCGACCTAGGCACCGCCATCCTCAGCCAGTCAGGCAAACCGATCTTTAAATCACTCGGTAAGTCACTCGATCTCAGCTACCACGTTTTCGGTCAATCCCCACGCCTGATCATCGACAGCGACACAGTCACTCCGGATGACCTCTCCGTGCTCAAGGCCACCGAGCCAGGCACCTCCATCGCCTCGTCACTCGAAGCCGTAGCCAATTCCGGCGGCATCCCCCCGGCAGGAATCGTCCTCCTTTCCGATGGCATCGGCAACGCCACCTCCCAACGTTCCGAAGCCGTCCTCCGGGACCTCGGTGCACGCGGCATCCCCGTCTACACCGTACCTCTTGGTCTGGCCAATCCCGACGACGTCTCAATCCGCAACATCGTCATGCAGGAAGTCGCTTTCTCCGGCGACCGCGTGCCCGTCCGCGTTCACCTCCAATCCGAAGGATACGAACAACGCACCGCACGCCTATCAGTCCTACTTAACGACCGACGTGTCTCCTCACGCGTCGTCCGACTCGAAGGTGGCCTGCAATTCGAAGACGTCGACTTCCGCGTAGACGTCCACGAAAAAGGTGCCGCCCAAATCGATGTTGTCATCGAACCATTCGACGACGAGGTCTCGGTGGCTAACAACCAAGTGACACGCAGTATCAGGATCGTAAACGAAAAGGTCAACGTGCTCTACATCGAGGGCAATGCCCGCTGGGAATTCCGCTACCTGCGCGCCATCCTCCACCGCGACCCACGCATCAACGCCACCTTCATTGCGTCCAATGCCGGACCCGAAGTCGCACGGAACTCCCCGGAACACATCGAACGTTTCCCTAGCAAATGGGAAGAGGCCTTCCAATACGACCTCGTCATTCTTGGTGACGTCGACGCATCGTTCTTCTCCGATGAAGAACTCGAACTCCTTGAAAGGCTCATCCGCGACCGCGGTGCCTCACTCCTCATGCTCTGCGGCCCCATGCACTCACCCGGCTCCTACGAAGGCACCCCCGTGGAGTCCATGCTACCCGTCCGCTTCGACCCCGAAGCCAAATGGGACAAAATCGCAGAATCCGTCTACCCCGTCCTCACCCCGGAAGGCCGCAGCAGCCTGGTCATGACCCTGGAAAATGAAGACGAGCTCAACGACCGCGTCTGGAGCCGCATGGCACCGATGGACCAACTCCCACCCCTCCTTTCCGCCAAACCTGCCGCCACCGTTCTCGCCGTGCTCTCCGATAGCACCAGCCGAAACCAAAGCTACCCACTGGTCGCATGGCAACGCTACGGCACCGGTAAATGCATGACCATCGCATCCGACCGACTCTGGCGACTACGATACAAAACCGGCGACAAATACCACTGGCGCGTCTGGTCACAGTGCATTCAGTTCATGACCCTCTCACGCCTCATGGGTGAACATAAACGCATCCGACTCGAAACCGACCGCGCCGTCTACCCAGTCAACGGACAATGCCGACTCTACGCCCACGTCCTCGACGATAACTACGAACCAATTTCCCAACCCGGCTTCGAAGTCTACGTTTCCAACCTCGCGGGCGGACAGCCAAAAGAACGCGTCAGCCTGAGACCCGACAAATCACAACCCGGCCTCTACGAAGGGTTCTTTACCCCGAAACTTGCCGGTCGCTACCTGCTAGAAGCCAACGAAAACGATAAAGGTATTTCCAGCACCACAGAATTCCAAGTCAGCGACGTCCGCCAGGAACTCCTCGACACAGGCATGCGCCCTGAAAACCTGCAACGCATCGCAGAACTAACAGGCGGCGCCAATCTTGGCATCCGCGACCTCGATGAACTCACCGAGCTCATCAATGGAGATCCCGTCACCATCACTCTGCGCTCCGAGCGTCCCCTCTGGGATAACGCACTGGTAGTCATCCTTCTCATCGTCCTGCTAGGCGGCGAGTGGATCCTACGCAGAAAATACGACCTACCATGAGTAACACATCACCAACCTCTGCCCTCGAACCGCGACTCCGCACGGTCTGGCAACGCTTGCAGCGAAAGCACTTCAGCGCTGGCTTCTTGGCGCTACTGCGTTGGGGCGTCCCGCTCTTCCTGTTAGGCATACTCATCGACTGGTTGAGCTACATGCCAAGCGCAGGCAGGGTCGTGATCTTACTCATTGTTCTTGGCGTCTCCCTCTACCAAGCATGGCGACACGGCTGGCGACGACTCCGACCATACAGCGCCACCCGCGCCGCTCTGGAAGTCGAGGATCAACACGGCGGCCTCGAAAGCCTGCTCGTCACCGCAGTCCAATTCCGCGAATCCACCCAATCCACCGGAAACTCATCTGCCCTCATCGACGCAACTTGCAACAAAGCCGAAGGCACCGCCGAAGACATCGAACCAAGCAAGGTCGTCAATTTTAAGAAGCTGAAGAAACCAGCCTGCATCGCTGCCGGCTTGGCCGCCATTGTGCTCGTATTCGCCCTGGTCAACGGCCCCTTCCTCGCAGCTGGCCTCGCCCGGATCTTCACTCCATGGACCCAGGTCGCCTACCCAACTAACACCAAACTGGACCTCCAGTCCAAAGACCTGGTCGTTAAAGAAGGCGATAGCGCCAAGATCACCATCAGCGTCTCCGGCGTCATCCCGGAAACCGCCAAGTTCTACCTCCGCACCGGCGACGGTGAACCTCACGAGATCGAACTTCCCGTCAACAACGGCAACATCGAATACACACTCGCCTCCGCTTCCCGTGACTTCAGCTACCGGATCAAGGCAGGTGACGCACGCAGCGACTGGCACCAAGTCCGCGTCATCCCCGCACCCCGCATCGATGACGTCCAAGTCGGACTCGAATTCCCAAGCTACCTCGAACGCAAACCTGAAACCGTCGAGGCACTCACACTCACCGTGCCCCAAGGAACCAACCTCCATTGGAAAATCACTCTCGATCAACCGATCCGCGATGCCAAACTCCTCCGCGACGGCAAAGACCCACTGCCACTGAAAGTCACCAACGGTGGCCGCCAGGTCGTCATCGAGGAAGAGGTCAAAGCCTCACGTGGATACAGCTTCTCATGGGTGGAAGATAATCATGGATTCGATTTCACCAGCCCACGCTACTACCTCCAGGTCGCTACCGACCAAGCACCACGGGTCGAACTCACATCCCCAGAATCCAACATCGTCGCCATGATCGGCCGACCACTCACACTCGCCGCTCGCATCCAGGACGACCACGGCATCGGCAACACCGCCGTCGCCTATCGCGTCAACCAACGCGATGAACAATCGATCCCACTCAACCTCGCCACCGAGGACAACCAAGGTGAACAAACAATCAACTGGGACTACCGCAAAGCCATCTCCGACCTGAAAGTCGGCGACACCATCTCCTTCGCCGTCGAAGCCAAAGACAAATACCCAGGACCAGATGGCCCACACGTCGTCCGCTCCGATACCCGTCGTATCACATTCCTCTCGAAAAAAGCCTACCTCAAACAAATCCAGAAAAAGAAGGACCGGCTGCTCACACGCATGCTCACCATCTACCGCCAACAACGCTCGGCATTCGATACCGTGCGCAATCTGGCACCTGAAGCAGATAGCTACATGCAAACATGCCAGGTCGAGGCGATCCGCCAAGAACTCGTGCGCGAACAACTCACAGAGATCGCATCCCAGGTAAAAGTCCTGCTCGATGACCTCGCCGCCAACAACGTTTCAGATGCCCCCGAAGGTGACTCCCTCGAACATATCCGCAAGTCGCTGATCAACATCGCCGATAAACACCTCGCCGATGCAGCATCCCGACTCCGCCACCAATCCGGTGTGGCAGCAGGCGGCTCCCAAGAAACACCCGACCCAGCATTCGCCGCACGCGCCGTCAATACCGCCGCACGCGAACTAGGTAGCCTGGTCCTCCTCCGGTCCATCGACATGGCACAGGAAGTCTACGCCCGCGAAGCCCGCATGCTCGCCCAAGTCCAGGCATCGCTCCGCTGGCGCTCCATCCAACCAACATCTCCTGAAC
>JARFPV010000638.1 GCA_029288115.1 Akkermansiaceae bacterium
GCATAGGATTCCAATAAAATTCCTTTCATGGGTGCACCTTCCCACACGCCAAACGACGAGTTCCCTGCCTCGGAAGTAAGCAGCAGCTCAAGTGCAGACCGGGCAACCGGATGATCCCAGCTCATGAATGCGCTGTCTTCACGCGACAATGCCTTCGTACGGTCAAAAGTGACGTTCAAACCATCATCAGGCAGAGCAGGGAAGGCATCCGTAATAAGGTGACCAGGTTGCAAGAGGTAAGAACGATCATTCAGCTCATCCACGCGCAAGCCAAAGTGATCCCATAAACGTAAGAGAAATGATTCCGAATTCCGGTCGGAATCCATACTGGAAATGGCGGCAATCTGCGGACGGGCGAGTTCGGGTCGACTCGAATTAAGCTCCAGCAGCCGGTCATATCCACGGCCTAACTGATCAGCAATTTTCTCACGACAGAGTTTCGATTGTTGAATGAATACCTCCAGCACATCTTCACTCATGCCGCCGGAAGGCACCCCACCAAGCTCTCGAAGAATCTCCGTCGCGCCATGCAAACTATGCTCAATCGCGTTCAGGCCTTCGTGATACCAGCGGGCCAGTAGCTCTCCGCGGGAACCCTTGTGATATGGCACATGGATGTGAATCAATTCAGTCTGACCGATTCGATCCAATCGACCAATCCTCTGCTCCAGCAACTCCGGGTCATCGGGCAAATCAAACAGCACCAGATGGTGGGCAAACTGGAAATTCCTGCCCTCACTCCCAATCTCTGAACAAATCAAGATCCGGGCACCTTCCTCTTCCGCAAAGTAAGCTGCCGTCCGATCCCGCTGCATCAGCGTCATACCCTCATGGAAGCAGCCACAGTTGATGTTAATCATTTGCTGCAGACGCTCACTGATTTCCTCGGCCAGCGCCTGGGAATGACAAATGAGCAGCACCTTCTGGTCCCCAAGCTGTCTGAGCAAACTCACCAGCCACTGCATCCTCACCTCGATATGGCCATCCACTCCATCACCATCCAATGGTACCAAAGATGCCCTACGCTCAGGAAAACCACTAAGAGCATCACGGGTATTACGGAACATTACCCGCCCCGTGCCAAAGGTATCTAGCAGCTCACGCACTAATGGCTCACGCGCCGACTCATCACCGCCGTCCAGTTTTAGACAATGGTCATGCACACGCTCTGAGTGAGATGTGAAAAGCTCGCGATCTTCCCGACTCAACACCTCACCTTCAATCAGCCTGCCGACTGCCTCGGCCACCTGCTCGTAATGCCCGGCTTCTTCTTGAAACGATTTAATATCTGTATAGCGCTCTGGATCTAACAATCTAAGGCGGGCAAAATGCCCTTCCGCTCCGAGCTGACGTGGCGTCGCCGTCAACAACAGCAATCCCGGCGTCCTCCTCGCTAGTTTTTCTACCGTCTGGTAGGCAGAACTCGGGGCAGAACTACTCCACTCCAAATGATGTGCCTCATCCACAATCAACAAATCCCAACCTGCTTCTAACGCCTGCTGTGACCGCTCTGGACAATCAACGATAAAGTCAACGCTGCACAACACCAACTGACTATCCAGAAACGGATTTAAACCATCTTTATCTATCGACTGGCACCGTGCCTCATCAAACAAGGCAAATAACATATTAAAACGACGCAGCAGTTCAACAAACCACTGGTGCAATAACGGCTCAGGCACCACGATCAGAACCCGCTCAGCCCGACCGGTGAGATGCAACCGGTGCATGATCAGGCAAGCCTCGATGGTTTTGCCCAAACCCACTTCATCGGCAAGTAAAACACGCGGCATCAAACGCGACGCCACCTCGCTAGTGATGTATATCTGGTGTGGAATCAAATCAACACGACCACCCACAAATCCACGCGCTGGAGATTGCTGCACCTCACACTGCCGTTTCAATGCCTCAGCACGTAGATCATAAGTATGCAGGTCATCAATGTGCCCGCCCAACAGCCTGTCTTCTGGCTTGCTAAAACTCATGGTGTCGGACAAGCGAGACTCTTCAATTTCACGACCCCCACAGATATATACCAATAACTTATCCACTTCTAACACCTCATCCACCTCCAGCATTTCACCGCCATGCGTCTCCAACACCTCCCCTGGCTTAAGCGCCACCCGTCGCAGCGGAGCACTGTCGAGCGCATACTGGCGTTGCTCATTTGCAGCAGGAAACATCACTTCCACACGCTTAAACTCCACCCTGAGCATTATCCCGAGACCGAGTTCTGGTTCGGTTTCACTGATCCATCGCTGGCCGGGAGCTATCTGGTCAATCTGAGGCATAATGTGAGGGCGCGAAGACTACATGCTTGGCATGGCTCCGCAAGTCATACCATGAATACAAAAAGCATGACAAGTGCCTAGGACACCCATAACCCGTGCAAAGCGGCTGCCATTCTACCCCCCCATGTCCATTCACTGGGTGACAATAGTGCTCGCGAAATGCCTATCCTCCCATATAC